>JBFJJY010000072.1:0-7599 GCA_041612055.1 Methylophilaceae bacterium
GCATGGACGAAAGTGCTTCTGTCGTCAATCCTGATTGTTCAAGTAATGATTCAAAACGAATCGCATCAAACCCCATCATGGTTAATAATGCATTGGTTTCCAATGGTGTTTCATCCTGATTGGCTTGTCCTTTGAATGACTGTTTTGGCATTAATTGGTTTAATTCTTCTAAAATATCTGTCGAACTTTCGACTAGTTTAGCGCCCTGTTTAATTAAATGGTGGCATCCTTTAGAAACAGGAGAGTGAATCGAGCCTGGAATCGCAAACACTTCACGTCCTTGTTCTGCCGCTAAGCGTGCCGTAATCATCGAGCCACTATCAATATTCGCTTCTACTACCAAACAACCTAAGCTAAGGCCGCTAATTAAGCGATTGCGGCGAGGAAAGTTGTTTGCTCTAGACGGCGTTCCAAGCGGAAATTCGGAAAGGATGAGGCCGCGCTCTGCAATTTGATGGGCAAGTGCGCGGTGTTTTGCTGGATAGACAATATCTAGCCCAGTGCCAACAACGGCAATGGTACTGCCATTACTTTTTAGGGCGCCACGGTGGGCAGCACCATCAATACCCAAAGCCATCCCACTCACAACACATAGACCTTGGTTGCACAAACTCTCGGCAAAATTTTCTGCATTTCTCTCACCCTGCGGTGTGGCATTGCGACTGCCAACGATTGCTATAGCAGGATGGTTTAACCAAGATAAATGACCAATTGCATATAACACAGCAGGAGGGTTTGAAATTTGTAATAAAGCCTGTGGGTAGGTTGCGTCCGCTAGCGTGATGAGGTGGGTGTGCTCTTTTTGTAGCCAGTCTAGCGTTGGTTGAATGGTTTCAATCGCTATCCCTTGCGCGATTTTAATAGCGATGGCATCACCGACAATTTCTTTAAGCTGTTGCACGCTTGCATTAAAGATATGCGCTGGTGAACCAAATTTAGCCAGTAATTGGCAAAGGGCCGCATTACCAAGCCCTTGAATCTGACTGAGTGCAATCCATAATTGCGCATCGTCAGACTCGGATTTTATTCTTTCCATTTATTTTTATTGTTTGTTTTTCTTTTTAAGGGTTGTGTACAGCATCCAAAGTAAATACCGCATTAGATGAACGCATAATCAAGGCATAAGAAACGCGATGAAATGTTCTAAATACCATGAGCAAACCAACACGTTCATCAGGTAATTTAACTTGGCCTGGTTCTAACACCATCTCTTTTTTTGCAGGTTCTTTGGCAAAATTAACAATTGGAGCGCCGTTTTCGTCTTTTGAAACATCAAAGTTGAGCTCTTTTAATTTGGGCTTGTTTTCGACTACGCCCTTTGGCGCATATTCTGGGTCTCGAATAATGCGACCATATCGACTAATCGCTAATACATGGCCGACTTCTAGTCCATCATTTTTACCAAGATTGATGGCGACAACTGTATTAGGCCCAGCTTCTGCTACACCACCAGATACCCCACCATAAATGCGCAAGATGCGACCTTTAACTTGTGTTTCTGGCGCATGCGGAACAAAACGGTCTCGAATTTCATCTGGGGCAATTACTAGACGATCTTTAACAAATATTTCTTCTTTTGCAGTGTGAATATCAGCCGATGCGGGTGCGCCAAAACGGGTAACGTTCAAATCCCCTAAATAAAGGGCTTCTGTCCCTAAAGTTTCTCTCGTGTCAGGATCAACCAAAGGTTCACCCGGCCGATAAATATTCCAGTTTGCACCAGCTTCTTCTTGAATCTCATTGATATAAACACGAGTGCCAGGGCTCATGATGACGCGGTTGTCAGGGCCGGCAATAATACGAGGTGCAGAATCTAAATCATCATTCTCAATCAATAGTGGTTGTGTTAAAAACGGAGTGATGACGTGAGGTGAAATCGTTAGGATGGCTTCTTTTTCTAGTGGTTCAACACGTGCCGTTGGCTCTAGTTTGACAGTTTCATGCAGCAAACGCAGTCTTGGGTCGCCACCACTTAAATCAAGAACGACAACATCACCAGGATAAATTAAATGAGGGTTTCTAATTTCATCGCGATTCATTCCCCAAAGCTTGGGCCACAGCCATGGATCTTTCAAGAATTTTGCGGAAATGTCCCAAAGCGTATCGCCTTTAACAACAATATGGCGATGCGGATGATCATTTTTTAACTGAATTTCATCAGCAAAAACATTAAGGCTTAAGCAAGTAAATGCAAGCAGCGTTATAATGGCATGATGCAGCTTTTTTTTGTACATTGAGTCATCTCAGTCAAGAAACGGAATCTATCCGCGAAATTGCATTAAACTTATCATGTAATTCATTAAGAAATCAAGTTTTTTTGGCAAAATACGTAACGATATGGCAACCTTAACTATATTAAATTATCCAGACCCACGCTTACATCAAGTGGCAAAACCTGTTTTAGAGGTGAATGATGAAATTCGACAACTGATTGCGGACATGGCAGAAACCATGTATGCCGCGCCAGGTATAGGATTGGCGGCAACGCAAGTCGATCGACACATTCAACTGATTGTGATTGATACTAGTAAAGAACAAAATGATTTACAAGTGTTTATCAATCCTAAAATTGTTGCAAAAAGCGGACTAAAAGAGTACGAAGAAGGCTGTTTATCTGTTCCTGGGGTGTATGAGTCTGTTACGCGGGCAGAAACAGTGACTGTTGAGGCTTTGAATCAAGATGGCAAAAAGTTTAAATTGCAGGCAGATGGCTTGTTGGCAGTATGTATTCAGCATGAAATGGACCATTTGTTAGGCAAGGTGTTTGTGGAATATTTATCGCCGCTCAAACGCAATCGCATTAAAAAGAAATTAATGAAACATGCGCGTGAAATTGAACGAAATACTTACTAAGCGGCCATTAAGATGAGAATTATTTTTGCTGGCACACCAGAATTTGCTGTTCCAGCTTTAGAGGCTTTAATTAAAGCGGGTCATGAAATTGCCATGGTACTAACTCAGCCAGACAGACCCGCTGGACGAGGCATGAAACTGCGCGCCAGTCCAGTTAAGCAATTGGCATTGGAACATCAGTTATCCGTTTATCAACCCGAATCATTAAAGCCAGAAGCCGTGCAGGCACAGATTGCAGCAGTGCAATCTGATGTGATGATTGTGGCTGCTTATGGTCTTATCATTCCAACGGCAATACTCAATATGCCACAAAAAGGTTGCTATAACATTCACGGCTCATTGCTGCCAAGATGGCGCGGGGCGGCGCCCATTCATCGAGCGATTTTGGCAGGCGATACAGAAACGGGCGTTACCATTATGGAGGTAGTGCCAAAATTAGATGCTGGAGCAATGGTCAGCAAAGGCCGTATACCTATTTTAGAAACAGATACAACACAGACGCTACATGATGCCATCAGTCAAATGGGCGCTGACTTAATGGTGGAAGCGATGCAAACCTTGCAAGAAACAGGGCATTTAGCCGCTGAAACGCAAGATGAAACACTGGTAACCTATGCGCACAAAGTAGAAAAATCGGAGTCTGTTTTAGATTGGCGGAAGTCGGCTGTTGAGTTGTCACGACAAGTGCGTGCATTTAATCCATTTCCGGTTGCAACCACACAATTTAGAGGCGAGACCTGTCGTATTTGGTTTGCCAACGCAGTTAAAGGACATGCCGCGCCAGGAGAAGTTGTTGAATTGGGTGAAACAATCCAAGTTGGCTGTGGTGAAGGCTTACTTGAAATTGTAGAGTTGCAAATGCCCGGCGCTAAAAGACAAACTGCACAACAGTTTATTCAAGGGCATCACTTACAAAAGAAAACGCTGTTTATTTAATGATTTGTACTTGAATATTGCATCATTGACCTGCATATCTAATGTTGTTAATCGTCAACTTATTTGTTCGTTAGAAGGAAATTATCATGTTAGGAAACTGGATTAAAACCTTTGTATTAATGGCGGCAATTACTGCTTTGTTTGCTAGTGTTGGTGCAGCATTAGGTGGGGCGAGCGGAATGTTAATCGCATTGGTGTTTGCAGGAGGCATGAATATTTATGCCTATTGGTTTTCAGATAAAGCGGTATTGAAAATGTATGGTGCGCAAGAAGTGACGTCAGATAATGCGCAGTTTCGTGGATATTACAATATGGTGAAAGAGCTGGCAGAAAATGCGCAGTTGCCCATGCCTAAGGTGTATGTGATTGACGAACAGCAACCAAATGCATTTGCCACAGGTCGCAATCCAGAACATGCGGCAGTTGCAGCCACTGTCGGGATCATGCGCATTTTAAACGAACGTGAGTTGCGCGGGGTGATGGCGCATGAACTAGCACATGTTAAGCATCGTGATACCTTAATTTCCACTATTTCTGCCACAGTGGCGGGTGCAATATCAGCAATTGCACAGTTTGGTATGTTCTTCGGCGGTGGTCAAGGTGACAATCGACCTAATCCTATCATTGGTTTGTTGATGCTGTTTTTGGCTCCTATGGCTGCAGGATTGATTCAAATGGCTATTTCTCGTGCGCGCGAGTACGAAGCGGATAGAGGTGGGGCGGAAATCAGTAAAGACCCTAAATCATTAGCCGCCGCCTTAGAAAAGATTCATAATTATGCACGTCAGATTCCGAATCAAACGGCAGAAATGCATCCAGAAACGGGCCAGATGATGATTATCAATCCATTATCAGGTCAAAGTCTAAAAGGGCTTTTTAGTACGCATCCACAAACTGAGGAACGCATCAGAAGGTTGATGGCAATGGCGAACCATTATTAACTGACAGCGTTCACTTTATCAAGAGCTCCCTGTTTGGGTTGATATGCAGTAAAATCTCTTCAACACAAACTTGAAAGCTCTTCTTGTATATTTCTCAACAAATTGCTGCCATGGCGGTCGCTGACGTATTATCTGGACGTAATCTCACCTTAGCATTGCCTGATGCACTGAATGTTTTCCCTAAAGCGACTCCGCAACAAAAAGGAGGTGCTGCCGATTTAAGCTATGGCACTTTGCGTTTTTATGGTGAGGTCAATGCTTACCTAACCCAATTATTAGAAAAGCCATTGAGCAATGCGGATATCAGCGCGCTGTTATTGGTTGCGCTTTATCAATTATTGCATGACAAAGCGGATGATTTTACTGTGGTTAATCAAGCTGTTAAGGCTGCAGGTAATGCCAAGCCACGGTGGGCAAAGGGTTTGGTCAATGGCGTATTGCGTAACTTTTTGCGAAAAAAAGAGGCGTTGTCATCATCAATAAAGGCAAACGAGGTTGCGCTATATTCTTATCCACAGTGGTGGATTAATAAATTAAAACAGCAGTACCCCAATGCGTGGCAAGCGATTTTGCAAATTGGAAATACGCATCCACCAATGACACTGCGCGTGAATGTAAAACAATCAACTGCAACCGCTTATGTTAAATTGCTGACGCGTCAAGATGTAGCAGCGACAGTGCTAGGTGGCGAGGCAGTCATACTTTCTAAGCCTATTTCAGTTGAGCAAATCACCGGGTTTGCGGATGGCGTCGTATCAGTGCAAGATTATGGTGCGCAATTGGCAGCGCATCTGCTGGATGTGAAACCTAAGATGCGGGTATTGGATGCATGTAGTGCGCCAGGCGGCAAAGCGGGGCATGTATTAGAATTAGCAGAGGTAGAACTGACGGCGTTAGATAATGATATAAGTCGTCTTGAGCGAGTCACCAGTAATTTAACGCGATTACAGTTGCAAGCTAATATTCAACTTGGTGATGCTGGTAAGTGGCAATCTGAATTGTTATTTGACCGTATCTTGGCAGATGTACCATGCACAGCTTCAGGGATTGTGCGACGCCATGTCGATATTAAGTGGTTACGACGTGAGTCAGATATTGTCTCATTTACGCAACAGCAGGCGGTGATTTTGGCTAATTTGTGGCATTTATTGTCAAAAGGCGGTAAATTGCTCTATGCCACATGTTCAGTTTTTGCGGAAGAAAATCAGCAACAAATTGATCGTTTTTTACAACTAAACGCTGATGCAGTTCAATTACCACTTGCGTTGACAGATGACAGGACTGAAAACATGACTATTCAGCATGGTCAACTGGTTCCCTCCAATACCCACGATGGTTTCTTTTATGCCTTATTACAAAAAGTGTAGCTTGTTTTTTGTATGTTTATTGACCTGCTTGCTAGCATCGGCAGCAGCGCATCATATTGTGGTTAAAAATGCCGATTTAAAACCGTCAGGTGAGTTTTATCTGCTCAATGCCGATTTAGAGATTAGCCTAGGCGAAAAAGTAGAGGAAGCCATTAACAAAGGCGTTCCTGTTGAATTTTTGTATGAATTTGAGCTAGTTAGGCCGCGATTCTTCTGGTTTGATGCAGAAGTGATTAAAACGAAAACACGGATTAAACTGAGCTATCACGCCCTCAGTCGGCAATACTTAGTTAGCCAAGACGGACGGCAAACCTCACACGATATTTTGAGTGAAGCCATGATTGAGCTGGTGCAACTTTACGATTGGAAAGTATTCAACAAGGCCGTCATTGAGCCTAGACAAAAATATCAAGCCCTATTAAGCATGCGACTAGATCAAAGCAAATTACCTAAAGCGATACAGGTTGATGCAATTGGCTCTGAAGACTGGAATTTAGCCTCTGAACAGTTTGAATGGACACCAAAAGATTTAAATCACTAGTATGAAATACATCGTATTTTTTAGTGCAGCATTAGGGTTGGTTTTGTTGTACTTGCTGTCCTCAGCAAGTGCCAATACAGCTGTCTCTGGCGATTACTATAAAATTCTGTTGTATCTCAATATCGCGCTCGCTACCGTGTTGCTAGTGCTAATTACACTACAGATACAAAACCTCTATAAAAACATTAAAAATCATGTAGTAGGCAGCCGTTTAAATTTACGTATGGTCAGCGCTTTTGCCATGATGGCGATTATTCCTGGCTTGATTGTTTATTTAGTGTCAGTGAATTTTCTATCACGTTCTATTGAGTCTTGGTTTAATGTCAAAGTAGAGGCGGCTTTAGATGGTGGGTTGAGTTTAGGCCAGCGTGCATTAGATACGCTATTGACTGATTTAGAGAATCAAGCAGAAAGTATGGCAACCACCTTGTCGCTGCAGCCCGGGTTATCACAATACAGAGTATTGCATGATTTGCGCGAAAGAACAGGGATACAAGACGCCACATTATTGTCGCCTAATGGCCGAATTATGGCGGTGTCTAGTGCCGATGCCTCGAGCTTTTTGCCAGAACTTCCCAGTGTGGCGCAATTGCGTCAAGCCAGATATCAATTGGTTGGAAAGATAGAACCGATTCCTGATAAAGGATTATATTTGCGCATTTTAGTGCCAGTTAATTCACAAGAGCTTACTGGTGAAACATTAATCTTACAGTTATTGCAACCAGTGCCTAAGGCATTATCAAATACAGCGGAAGCGGTGCAAGATGTTTATCGCGATTATCAAGAACTGTCTTACAGTCGTGACTCTATCAAAGATGTGTTTAAGTTAACATTAACGTTGGTGTTAATGTTAGCCATGCTTTCTGCATTGGCGATTGCTTTCGTACTAAGCCGACGATTGTCGCGCCCATTAACGGTGTTGGCAGAAGGAACGCGAACGATTGCTGATGGGAATTACAGC
>JBFJJY010000073.1:0-7585 GCA_041612055.1 Methylophilaceae bacterium
ATGCCCGCTTTACTGGCGTGTAGCTCACGCGTTGTTTTACTAATACATCAATGGTTTTATCAACATCTTTGTCAGTTACGTTTAAAGTAGGCTTTTCAACTTTAATCTTTTTAACGTCACCAACTTTAATTTCAGGAATAATTTCAAAGGTCGCCACATACTCAAGTTCAGTTGCAGCTTCAGCAAAAGGCTTGTGTTCGATATTAGGAAAACCTGCTACACGCAGTTTATTCTCTACCACTGCATCGCTAAAGCTAGTCTCAACCGCTTTTGCAAACACTTCATCACGCGCTTGCGCGCCGTATTGTTGGCTGACCAAACCCATTGGTGCTTTACCTGGGCGAAAACCTGAAAATTTTGCGGTACGCGAAATTTCAGAAAGACGTCTATTAATAACGCTCTCCAATTCAGCCAAAGGAATAGTGACTGTCATGCGACGCTCTATATTACTGATTGTTTCAACAGATACTGCCATGTTGCGCTTCCTGATTAGTTATTCATTGAAGGTTGATATTTTGGTGCGAAAGGAGAGACTCGAACTCTCACGCCTTGCGGCGCTGGAACCTAAATCCAGTGCGTCTACCAATTCCGCCACTCTCGCATAGGTTTTAAACGTGAAATAATAACGTCATAAACTCCAAAGGCGACATTGTATATCAAATAATACGGTCTGGAAAAGATTAATCTTACATAAATCCAACTAATTTCACGTGACTTGCTTCTTAATTGGATTTGTTGGTGAGATTTAATTTACTTTTTTAACGACGCTGGTTAAAGTATGGCATTAATTTAAGCGGGCTTGGTTAATTAAACTATCCGCTATCCACTATATATCAAAGACTGAGATACACATTAATATGACCCAAACTGATGAAAACAACATGCTCCGTGAAGAACTTGAACTGCTCATGAGAGAACGAGAAACGTTATTAATTATTGCCGGCGTTGCCGCAGGCCTTATCGCAGAAATCAGAACAAGTGATTTGCCGATTCGTACGGTAGAAGCTGCTGATTTACTAGCAACGTCGATTAACCAATTGCCAGAAGAGACTTTACAAGACGCACTCAGTGCTGTGCATGCTTCAATCGCTTCATAAAACATGATCTGAATTAAAAAATGTTTTTAAAGAAGTCGCATATTGATGTCCATTAGCAAACAAACACTGATTCCCATTCTGCTGTGCTTGCTCAGTATTGGTTGTGTGACAGAGTCAACCTTGAAGCCGTTAGATGGCAATAAAAGTGCTGAAAAAATATTAAGCAAAGACCCTAATAGCGCTGCATTTAATCAATATTTAATTGATGTTGGCTATCCAAAAGAAAATTTGCCGCTCACATCATGGGGTCTTGATGAACTGACTTTGTGCGCCCTTTTTTATCACACCAAATTAGATGTTGCTAAGCAGCAACTAGCGCTATCAGAGATCGCTGTTGAAGCGGCAGGCATAAGAAATGTGCCCAGCATTAATGGTGCAATTGCACGTAGTAACCAAAGAAATGGTGATTTAAGACCTTGGTCGTATGATTTGTCGCTAGATATTCCAATCGAAACGACTAAAAAACGTAGCATCAGAATCGAAAAAGCGACGCAGAATGTCGATATTGCGCGTTTAGATGTGGCAGATATTGCGTGGCAACTGCGTAATCAAATTGCGACTGATTTAATTGCTTATCATCAAAACCTAGCTGAAATACAATTACTAACACAAGAAGTGACAACGCAAGATAGCATTCTGGCTATGTTAGAAAAACGCGTTAACGCCGGCTTAGCATCAAGAACTGAGTTAAACAATATCAATTTATTGGCGCTAAAAGCGCGGCATCTCCTTAATAATAAGCAAACGCAATCTCAGCTACTAAGGGCAAAATTGGCTGCAGATGTCGGATTAACACCCGAAAACTTTGCTGCTATCCAAATTAAGCCACTTGCAGTAGAAAACACTTTGGCACAACAGGCAGCGCTATTAGAAGAACCATTAGAGTCAAAAACGTTGCAACAAGAAGCATTACTGAACCGTATCGACATTCGCCGCAGCATTGCACAATATGCAACAGCTGAAACTGAAATTAAGTTGCAAGTGGCGCAGCAAACACCAGATATAACGGTTAGTCCTGGCATTTTGTTTGAGTTTGGCGATAAAATTTGGTCATTAGGTTTTTCAAGCTTACTAAAGTTTTTGCAAAAAGATGCATCGCTTATAGAGCAAGCCAAACAATTGCGCGCTGTTCAAGGGGCGCAGTTTGAGGATTTACAAGCGAGTGTTATTGCAGAAATCAATCAATTGCACACACACTACCAAGCGGCTAAACAAATGGCTGAGCAAGCTGAACGCACACTCGATGCACAAATTGCACAAGAACAAAAAATGCAAAAACAATTTGATGCCGGCTTGATTGGTAAGCTTGATTTTGCCCAACACACGCTTAATACACTCATTGCAAAACAACAACGGCTAACTGCACAATTTAATTTATTGCAGATTGCAAACCAAATAGAAAATGCAATGCAAAAACCTATTTATAATCGCTTTACATTGCCCAATTCAACTGTTACGAGGCTAAGCAATGACCAATAAAAAATCTGCCATTATTATTGGCTTACAAGCTTTATTAATTGTCATCCTATTTTGGATGTTAGTTTTTTACGGTAAAGATGAATATGAGAGCTTTCGGACTGAGCAAGAAGAAGAGATTGAGAGCCTCGATCGTGTGAGTGAAAAAGATGGTGTCAGTACTGTTGTGTTGTCCCCTGCCGTTCAAAAAAATAGTGGCATCAGCACAGCCAAAGTCACTCCAATGTCTTATCAAAATGAAATTAAAAGCTTTGGCACTGTCGTTGCTATTGATGCATTAGTTGAAGCAAAAACTCAATTGCTTAACTTAAAAGCAGCACTGGCTTCTGCTCAAGCTAATAGTGAACAACATCGGACACAATATGCTCGATTAAAAACTCTGAACGCAGACGATAAAAACGTATCAGATTTAGCGGTGCAAGAAGCAAAAGCAGCTGTCGTGAATGATAACGCCATCATTAATAGTAAAACGCTAGAGATTAATAATTTAGCCTCTAGTATTAATT
Organism: Methylophilaceae bacterium; assembly: GCA_041612055.1. Classification (GTDB taxonomy): domain Bacteria; phylum Pseudomonadota; class Gammaproteobacteria; order Burkholderiales; family Methylophilaceae. The sequence continues at coordinate 3,080 of JBFJJY010000073.1, forward strand.
TAAAATGGGGTAAATCACTAGCGGCGCTGGCATTAGATAATAAAACCAACTCACCTTTTAATCAGCTTCTTGCACGCAAAAGCGTATTAATTCAAGCCAGCTTGCCTTTTAGTGCATCCGACCCAAAACCTGGCGATGTGATTGCAATTACACCACTTAACGGCAACAAGCCCATTAAAGCTACGTATATCTCTGCAGCGACGCAAGCAGATAGTAACGGAGCTGGCAAAACATTCTATTACAGCGCGCCAGCAGATCACTTACGCATTGGCATGCGTGTTGCTGTTGAAATGAATGCTAAAAATACTGTTAACAATGGCGTTGTTATTCCTAGCAGTGCCGTCGTTTGGTATGCAGGTACACCTTGGGCCTATTTTAAAGAAGGTGAGAACCAATTTATTCGCAAACCGATTTCAGCAGAAGCAGAAGTGGATGAGGGTTGGTTTAATGCAACCTTCGACGCGGATAGTGAGGTGGTTGTTAAAGGTGCGCAACTATTGCTTTCTGAAGAGTTTAAATACCTCATTAAAAATGAAAATGATGATTAAATATAATCATATCAATAGGCATTACTTTGACGCTTTTCCGATAGAGACTGTATTCATATGATGTCGGCCATTGTTCGTTTTTCTATCCGCTTTTATGGCGTCATTATTGGCTTAGCCATTCTTATTGTGTTGTATGGTAGCTACAGTTTGACGCGTAGCAATTTAGATGTATTTCCTGAGTTCTCCCCTACTCAAATTATTATCCAGACTGAATCTCCCGGCTTATCAGCAGAGTTAGTTGAAAGCTTGGTAACGCAACCGATTGAAACAGCGATATCAGGCACGGTGGGCGTGTCGGATATGCGCTCTCAATCTATACCAGGGCTCTCAGTGGTCACCGTTATTTTCGATGAAAAATCCGATATTTATCGCAACCGTCAAGTCGTTGCCGAACGCTTAAGCACGCTTAGCAATCAGATTCCTTATGGCATTACACCCAACATCACCCCACTAACCTCTTCTGCAAGTACCGTTTTAGGCTTTGGCCTTACTTCAAAACAACGTAGCTTGATGGAATTACGCACATTGGTAGACTGGACAGTGACGCCACACTTATTATCCATTCCTGGCGTGGCAGATGTGAACGTTTTTGGTGGTGATGTACGTCAATACCAAGTGCAAATTGACCCTATCAAGTTGTTGCAATATCAACTCAACATTAATGATGTAGTCGATGCTGCTAAAAGAGCAACGGGTGTTAGTGGTGCGGGTTATATCCAAAACAGCAATCAACGCATTATCGTAAATACCCAAGGCCAGGCAGCCACACCCGAAGCCATCGCAAAAGCCACACTCATCCACAGAGATGGTCGCACAATTCATATTGGCGATATCGGTCATGTTGTGGAAGCCGCTGCACCATCCATTAGTGCTGCAGCGATCAATGAAGAAACAGGTATCTATTTATCGGTACAAGGCCAATTAGGCGCTAACACGCACGCCGTCACACTCGCTATTGAAGAGGCACTCCAAGAACTCAAACCGACATTGGCGAAGGAAAAAGTCACGCTGCATGAAGGTTTATTCCGCCCTGCTAACTTTATTGAGACTGCAATAAAAGGCGTCAGAACCGACATTTTAATTGGTTCTGCATTGGTGATTACGATTCTATTTTTATTCCTATTCAATGTGCGAACGGCTTTTATTTCTGCCACGGCTATTCCGCTATCACTACTCACTGCCATTGTTGTGCTGAATTATTTTAATATCGGTCTTAATATCATGGTGTTGGGTGGTTTAGCCATTGCACTTGGTGAAGTGGTAGATGATGCGATTATTGATACTGAAAATATTTTTAGGCGCCTGCGGGAAAACCGCTTATTAGACAAACCGCTCTCCAATTTTAAAGTGGTCTATGCAGCCTCAATGGAGGTGCGTAGCTCTGTCGTTTATGCAACGATTATTGTCGCATTAGTCTTTGTACCCCTACTCACTTTAAGTGGCGTAGCAGGCAAACTATTTGCACCCCTTGGTATCGCATATATTGCTGCCATTATGGCATCGTTGGTTGTTGCACTGACCATTACGCCTGCTCTATGCTATTTGTTGCTAGGCAACGCCAAATTAGAATCAGAAGATTCTCCTATTATCAAAGCCATTAAAACCGCATACGTCAAGCTATTACATCGGATTGAACACAATTATAAAGTCGTCCTTACTGGCAGTTTTGTACTTATTGCCATTGGATTAGGCATCTTATTGTTGTTTAAAAGCCAATTTATTCCAGCACTACATGAAGGTCACTTCATCATGCACATGACTGCAGTGCCAGGCACTTCAGAACAAGAGTCATTACGACTCGGCAAAAAAGTATCTAGCGTCTTACGCAAAATAGACGGTGTTAAATCAGTAACACAATGGGTCGGTCGCGCTCCTAATGGTGCTGATACATTTGGTACGCACTATAGTGAATTTGAAATTGAGATTGGAACACTTTCTGGTAGCGAGCAAGATCGTATCTTAGCTGATATCCGTGAGGAGTTAGCTGGCGAAGCAGAAGACCAAGATGGTGATGGTGTGGCTGAGATTGGCTTTGTTGGCGTTAACTTTGCCATTAACACTTTTTTAACCGAGCGTATCGAAGAAACGATTTCTGGTTATGCAGCATCAACCGTGATTAATATTTACGGCACTGATTTAGATGCGCTGGACCGCGATGCGCAAAAGATTGCGACATTAGTCGCTGATGTAAGAGGCGCAGAAGATGTGCTATTACAATCGCCGCCAGGCACACCTCAAGCAGTTATTCGATTAAGGCCTGAAAAGTTGGCGGAATGGGGTTTAAAAACAGTAGATATTTTAGATGCCCTGCGTGCTTCTTATGAGAGCGTGCCCATAGCACAAGTTTACCTCGGTAATCATGTGGTTGGCTTAACCGTTGTGTTAGAAGAAGAAGCGCGCGATGATATTGGCGACATCAAAAACATTCCGTTCTTTAATCCAGAAGGTAAGTTATTGTACTTAAAAGATATCGCTTTTATTAGCCAAGAAAATGGACGTTCTAAGATATTGCACGCAGGTGCAAAACGGATACAAACGATTACCGCTAATGTGGAAGACCGTGATATTGCTAGCTTTAATGCAGAAATCCGCGAGCGTATTGATAGCGAAATTCAACTGCATCAAGGCAATTATTTAGAGTTTACTGGAGAGGCAGAAGCCAATGCACAATCTCGCGAAGACTTATTAGTACATTCTATTTTGGCAGGTGTTGCTATTTTCTTAATGTTATATGTGGCTTTCGGTCGACTACGCAACCTGCTGCTGACCTTTATCAATTTACCATTCGCTTTAATTGGTGGCGTGCTTGCGGCGCTGCTAACGGGCGGCTGGATCTCACTTGGTTCATTAGTTGGCTTCGTCACCTTATTTGGTATTACCCTAAGAAACTCAATTATGATGGTTTCGCATTTCCAACACTTAATTGATGAAGAAAACTGTATTTGGAACTTAGAAACCTGTATCCGCGGAGCTACAGAACGCCTGCCGTCCATCTTGATGACTGCGTTAGTGACTGGTCTAGGCTTGCTACCATTGGCAGCTGGCAGCAATCAACCAGGTCGTGAAATTGAAGGGCCTATGGCTACCATTATTGTTGGTGGCTTGGTCACCTCAACCATTCTGAATTTACTGATATTGCCAACAATTATGTTGCACTTTGGTCAATTTAAAAAGAGACTACTAGAATAAACTAAGACTGCATCTTAGTCGTATTTGATGTATTTAAAACGGGCGTCATCATTTGGTGTGCCGGTTAGTGCGCCTGCTTCTAATGCAGGTTGCCATGCAATCACTTGCTCAATTTTAGCGGCTAATTCAAAGTCTTTATCAGTAATTCCTTTTGCCTCATGCGTACATAGTTTCACAATCACAAAAGCATAAGAAACCGTCAAATCAGGGTGATGCCAAGCAGCCTCAGCCAAATGACCTACCGTATTAACCACCATTAGCGTCGCTTTCCATCCACTGGTTTTATACTTACGCCGTATCCAGCCATTTTCAAAAAACCAATGGGGTAAGTCTGCTGCAAGTTTCGCAACAACTTCATCTTCGGTATAAACTTTACTGTCTGCCATTAGTGAATAGACCCCGCTATTTTGCCAAGCGCTTCATAATTAACGCCTTCTAAAAAGTATTCACAGTCAGTTTTTTTGAGTACCCATCGACCAAATGTTTTATTCAATACAAAGTCACTAAACGCTTCGTCGACTATACCGCTTTCAGTCATCATTCTTAAACTCAACTGCGCCCCATCAGGCTTATCAGATTTCACTAGTACCAACTGCTGTGCATCAATTTTTTCAGCCAACCAAGCTGCAATGCTATCGGAAGTGACATCCCAGCTTTTTGGGATAGTGTCATCAGCCAACACCATTTGGCTCGGCAGCCAAACAATACATCGATGCTGCCAAGTACGCTCATCAATTTCCATTTCAGATCTTGCAACGACTAAATCAGG
>JBFJJY010000074.1:0-7499 GCA_041612055.1 Methylophilaceae bacterium
GGCTTGTTAGATGTGCTTACTTATAATTTAAATCGTAAACAAGAGCGTGCGATGTTATTTGAAGTGGGCAGCACTTTCCATCGACAAGACAATCGTTATCGTGAAGAGACGCATATCGCAGGTATTTGCTATGGTGCTGTTTCGCCAGAGCAATGGGGAGAAACAGCGCGTGATGTCGATTTTTATGATGTCAAAGCAATCGTAGAAACACTGACCCACCATCAAGCGACGTTTCGCAAAGAAACGCATCCTGCCTTACATCCTGGACAAAGTGCTCGTGTTTATATGAATGAGCATGCTATCGGCTGGTTGGGTAAGTTGCATCCAAAATGGCAACAGCATTATGATTTACCTAAAAATACAATTCTATTTGAATTAGAGACCCAGCAACTATTGCAAACACAAGTTGCGGTTTATCAAGAAGTGTCAAAATTTAGTCCAGTAAGACGTGATATTGCAGTCGTTGTGGATGAGCAAGTGGAAGTGCAAGCAATGATTGATGCTGTCTATGCGGCTAAGATACCGTTGTTGCAAAAGATACAATTATTTGATATCTATCAAGGAAAAGGTATTACTGAAAGCAAAAAAAGCCTTGCATTTCTTATACTTATGCAAGATACTCATAAAACAATGGTTGATTCAGAAGCAGAGGCTGCAATGGCCAAACTGCTCTCACTATTAGAAAATAAGTTTGGCGCGCAGTTAAGGAACTAACTGAGAATAAATAAAACGTTAGAAAAGTAAGGCAGGGAGCATTTATGACATTAACGAAAGCGGATTTGGCTGATCTGCTATTTGAGCAAGTTGGGCTCAATAAGCGAGAAGCTAAAGATATGGTTGAAGCTTTTTTTGAAGAGTTAAGAGTTGCATTGGAAAATGGAGATAGCGTTAAATTGTCAGGGTTTGGCAACTTTGAGCTACGGAAAAAGGCAGAACGACCAGGCCGCAACCCAAAAACAGGCGAGGAAATCCCTATTTCAGCACGTCGCGTTGTGACTTTCCATGCAAGTCAAAAACTAAAAAGTAAAGTTGAAGAACATTATTCTTCATAAGAATTGAGTCATAATTACAAGCGATGCCTGAATCAATTAAAAATGCACAATTACCACCAATACCTGCCAAGCGATATTTTACGATAGGTGAGGTGAGTGATTTATGCGGTGTCAAACCACATGTGTTACGTTACTGGGAGCAAGAATTTACCCAGTTAAAACCAGTGAAGCGACGTGGTAATCGTCGTTACTATCAACACCATGAAGTCTTATTGATTCGTAAAATTAGAGAGTTGTTATATGAGCAAGGCTTTACGATTAGTGGTGCGCGTAATCGTCTAGATGGTTTAGATGATGGGGCTAGCAATGATGGGGCGCAAACGACTCAAGCAGTCAGTCTGAAGTCAAACATAGAGGCAGTGTCAACAAGCAACTTATCGGCTATTCGAGATCAAATTCAAGAAGTCATTCAATTACTTCGTGCTTAATCAAATGCAATAACAATCTTAAAGCTCATCGCTAAAACTTAATTGTTTTAGCCTTAGAGCACACTTTTTTTGCTTTATAATAATGAAACACTCAGCGAGTGCATTCGGGGCGTAGCGCAGTCTGGTAGCGTACTTGTCTGGGGGACAAGGGGTCGCAGGTTCAAATCCTGCCGTTCCGACCAATTATTTTCTATGCTAGTGAGAGACAACCTCAATGCAAATCAAGACGATACAAACACAAGCTTTTTCTGATCAAAAACCAGGCACTTCTGGATTGCGGAAAAAAGTAAAAATTTTTCAACAAGCGCATTATCTAGAAAACTTTTTACAAAGTATTTTTGATATCTTAACCATGCCAAAAGATGCTGTGTTAACAGTGGGTGGTGATGGGCGCTTTTATAACCGAGTTGCCATTCAAACGATTATTAAAATGGCTGCGGCAAATGGATTCAGTAAAGTCATTGTTGGGCAGGGAGGCATTTTATCTACGCCAGCGGCTTCGCACATCATTCGTCAATTTCAAACTTTTGGCGGTATTATTTTGTCTGCCAGCCATAATCCAGCGGGTCCAGAGGAAGACTTTGGCATTAAATACAATATTGCTAATGGCGGCCCTGCTCCTGAAAAAATAACGGAAGCTATTTTTGAAAATAGTAAAGTCATTCAGCAATATCAAATTGCTGATTTGCCTGATGTAGACTTAGACAGCTTAGGCGAGACTCAATTTAATGGCTTTTCAATAGAAGTCATTGATTCAGTACACGACTATGCCAATTTGATGGAAAGTATGTTTGATTTCGCTGCGGTTAGAGCCTTATTAGCCGATGGTTTTACTTTAAAATTTGATGCAATGCATGCCGTTACAGGGCCTTATGCAAAGGAGATTTTTATTAACCGACTAGGGGCGCCTGCTGCTAGTTTGATGAACTGTGAAGTGAGTGAAGATTTTGGTGGCGGACACCCTGATCCTAATCTGAGCTATGCGCATGATTTGGTTGATATTGTCTATGGCAATCAGGCGCCAGATTTTGGTGCAGCTTCGGATGGTGATGGCGATCGCAATATGATTTTAGGTAAAGGCTTCTTTGTAACGCCTTCGGATAGTTTGGCAATTGTTGCCGCTAATGCACACTTAATACCCGCTTATCAGTCAGGTATTGCAGGTGTTGCGAGGTCGATGCCAACTAGCGGAGCAGTAGACCGTGTTGCCGAAAAAATGGGTATTGATTGCTATGAAACACCAACAGGGTGGAAATTTTTTGGTAATTTGATGGACGCTGGGAAGGTGACTCTGTGTGGTGAAGAAAGCTTTGGTACTGGGTCCAGCCATGTTAGAGAGAAAGACGGATTATGGGCGGTATTATGTTGGTTGAATATCATTGCCGCTAAGCAAGATAGTGTTGAGAACATAGTAAAAGCGCACTGGGCTGAATATGGTCGCAATGTCTATTCTCGGCATGATTATGAAGCCATTCCCACAGAGGCAGCGAATAGTGTAATAAGCCATCTGCGCAATCAATTTGGCGACCTTGTTGGTAAAACACTGGGAAGTTATCAAGTGAAAACTTGTGATGATTTTGCTTATACCGATCCTATTGATGGTTCAGTGAGTCAGCTACAAGGCATTCGGATTTTGTTTACCGATGGATCGCGTATTGTATTTAGGCTGTCTGGCACTGGCACACAGGGTGCGACAATTCGTATTTATTTAGAAGCCTATGATCCTGATATCGCCAATCATCATTTAGATGCGCAGGATGCATTGCAAGAGATGATACAAATTGCACTGCAAATATCAGATTTAACAGCGCGGACGGGTCGAGAAAAGCCAACAGTGATTACCTAAACCAAAAAGCCAGATGCTTCTGGCTTTTTGTTTAATCAATAACAGGTTTGATGGTCATCTCGCCTTTATACAACCGCACATCCATGCGGCCTAAAAAGCTCATGCCAAGTAAAACGTCGCCTTGCAAGCCTGGTGCAATAGAAGCGGACACATTGTTAGCTTCAATCCCACCAAGTTTGACGGATTCTAATCGCACCAAGTAACCAATGCTATCGCCGTTAGCCGTTGATGTGCGGATGGCAGAAACACTTTTAAGGTTCAATCTGTCAGCAACAGCTTGCGAAATAGCAACCCCTGTCGCGCCAGTGTCAACGAGCACATTGACCTTTTGCCCATTAATCAATGCTTCTGCGCGATAATGACCGTCTAAGCCGCGTTTTAGTACCACTTCGGTATCAGATCCCAGCGCACGTATTTTGTTTGGATTTTGTATATTGTCAGCAAGATAGTAAATCACTGCGCCTATGCAAATCCAAACAACACTCAGAATAAAGCCGTTTCTAGACATCTATTAAAACGGGAGCGTGACTGTTGGAGCAGCCGCTAAAATCACTGCCCTAAAACTGTTTTGAATCCGTTTTAATGCGGTCACATTATCGGCCTCAAAACGTAGCACAATCACTGGCGTTGTATTAGAAGGGCGCATTAAGCCAAAGCCATCGGCATACTCAACCCGCAAGCCGTCAATTGTTAACACTTGCGCATCATCAAATATGGCTGTTTGTTGTAGTTTGGCAATTAAAGCGTGAGGCTCACCTTCCTGCATCTGAATATGCTGTTCTGGGGTGCTCACACTGTCAGGTAATGCATTGAGCACCGCCGAAGGGTCATCAAACTGACTAAGAATTTCTAATAAGCGAGCACCTGCATACAACCCATCATCAAATCCATACCAACGTTCTTTAAAAAAGGTATGACCACTCATTTCGCCAGCCAATGCAGCGCCTGTTTCTTTCATTTTTGCTTTAACTAGCGAGTGACCTGTTTTCCACATCAATGGATTACCACCACGTGCTTTAATCCATGGCGCCAAATTGCGTGTCGATTTAACATCGTAAATAATTGTAGCGCCTGGCTCGCGTTTTAATACATCTTCTGCAAACAGTAATAATTGGCGGTCAGGATAAATAATATTGCCTTCTTTTGTGACCACGCCCAAGCGATCACCATCGCCGTCAAAAGCCAAACCAATTTCGGCATGACCTGTTTTGAGTGCATGAATTAAATCGGTTAGATTATCTGGTACTGATGGGTCTGGATGATGGTTGGGAAAGAGTCCATCTACCTCGCAAAAGAGCTCTTCAACTTCACAGCCTAATGCTTCATAAAGTTTTTTTGCAAACGCGCCAGCAACACCATTACCGCAATCAACCGCAATTTTCATCGGACGCGCTAGTTTGATGTGATTGCTGATTTTAGCAATATATTCATCATCAATATGGTAGCTCGTTTCTTTGCCTGCACCTGCAGTCAAGTCGGCTCCTTCAATGCGTTGGCGTAAACCTTGTATGGCTTCTCCAGATAAAGTGTCACCAGCCAATACCATTTTTAAGCCGTTGTAATCTGGCGGGTTGTGGCTACCGGTGACCATGACACCACAATTGGTTTTAAGATGATAAGCAGCAAAGTAGACGACAGGTGTTGCCACCAATCCTAAGTGAATGACATCAATGCCAGCTTTGCGGATACCACGCGACAGCGCAGATGCTAATTCTGGACCAGATAAGCGGCCATCGTAACCAATGCAGATGGTTTTTTGTGCACGTGCAAACGCTTCGCTACCGAGCGCATGACCAATCGCTTCTACTATGTCGGGTGTTAGCGTTTTACCAACAATGCCACGTATATCATAGGCTTTAAATATTTCTTTAGGAACGCTATTGAATGGTGTGTTTGAATGCATAGTAAATAATCAGAAAATAGGTGAGGTGGTGTAATAGTTGATCTAAGCCAAGTAATACCCAAAAGCACTCACTATTGTTGGGTTTCAAATCATAATGGCGAGATAAATTCATTTTTGCCCAATCAATGTGGTAATGCAAGAGCATATCAATGATGGCGAACAAGATGGATGTTATAAGATTCAGAAATAAGCTCATGACAATGAAAGTGCCTATCCCATGTATTGCCGCATGCGTGATGCCACCAAGATGCAAATAACGGCCTTTGTTTTGATACATCCACGGAAACATTTGCAGTGGGAAGTCGCAAATGAAATGCTTGATGAACAACCCAAGCAATGCTTCAAACATCATCAGCTCGCTTCGTCAATCCAAGCAAGTTGTATCGCCTCTAATACTTTTTCACCGCAATGGTCTTCCGTATCATCAAAACCATCTAAGTCCATTACCCATTGCATTAAGTCTGTGAAGCGAATGGTTTTAGGATCAACATCTTCGTATTTGTCATATAGCTCTTCAGCGATTCTTTGTGTATCGGTCCACTTCATGTGTATTAAGCTCAGCTTGATAATAAAGATTCATTATAACTTGCTTACAAATTGTTGTGAAAGGCAAAAAAAACCCAACCACGAGGGTTGGGAGAAGGGAGGAGACGAAACTTTGGAGAATTACGCTCTAATTTTATTTATGCAAAGAGTGTGCCAACATTTTACATTAACGAAATCAATGGCTTATGATTTTTGATGATTGAAATCTAACTATTTTGTATGCGCCGTGTCATATTGGTGCATGTTTTTAGTGCATTGTTTACATGGTTGTTCGTTTTTTATCGCAATCATCAGTTTTAGTAAGTAAGCTGTCATGATAAAATATTCGATTATTCTAACTAGTCATTTTGGAAATCATTACCCTATGTTTAGCCATTCAAAAAAACTTCATATTACTGATCCTGCTATTGCAAAACTAATTGATGCAGAAGTGCAGCGACAGGAACAGCATATCGAATTAATTGCTTCTGAAAACTACACCAGCCCAGCAGTGATGGAAACGCAAGGGTCACAGTTAACGAACAAGTATGCAGAAGGTTATCCAGGTAAGCGTTTTTATGGTGGCTGTGAATACGTGGATCAAGTGGAGCAATTGGCCATTGATCGCTTAAAAGCCTTGTATGGGGCTGAATACGCTAATGTGCAACCACACTCTGGTTCGCAAGCGAATCAAGCCGTCTATTTTGCTATGCTGAAGCCGGGCGATACCATCATGGGCATGAACTTAGGTCACGGCGGTCATTTGACCCATGGCTCTCCAGCTAACATTTCAGGCAAGTTGTTTAATATCGTAGCGTATGGTTTAAATGAGCAAGAAGAAATCGACTACGATGAAATGGAGCGCGTTGCAATGGAAACCAAGCCTAACTTGTTAGTGGGTGGTGCTTCTGCTTATGCACTTCGTTTTGATTGGGCACGCATGGCTGAAATCGCTAAAAAAGTAGGTGCTTATTTTATGGTCGATATGGCGCATTATTCTGGTTTGATTGCAGGCGGTGTTTATCCTAACCCTGTGCCTCATGCCGATTTTGTGACATCAACCACACATAAAACATTACGTGGCCCACGTGGCGGTATTATTATGGCAAAAGCCGAGTTTGAGAAAAAACTTAACTCAAGTGTTTTCCCTAGCTTGCAAGGGGGTCCGTTAATGCATGTGATAGCTGGTAAGGCGACTGCCTTCTTGGAAGCGGCGACACCAGAATTTAAAGCATATCAACAGCAAGTGTTAAAGAATGCTGTGGTGATGGCTGAAACGTTAACAGAACGTGGTTTGCGCGTTATTTCAGGACGCACAGAGTCACATGTTTTCTTAGTTGATTTGCGCGCTAAAGGTTTAACTGGTAAAGCAGCAGATGCGGTGCTTGGCTTGGCACATATTACGGTCAATAAAAATGCGATTCCAAATGACCCCGAAAGTCCGTTTGTTACCTCTGGAATCCGCATTGGTTCACCAGCAATTACGACCCGAGGATTTAAAGAAGAAGAAGCTAGATTAGTGGCTAATTTAATCGCAGATGTTTTAGATAATCCTGCTGATGAAGAAGTCATTGCTGCGACTAAAACGAAAGTACATGAATTAACTGCACGCTTCCCTGTTTATAGTGCATAAGACTGATTTCAATCAATGAAATGTCCTTTTTGTAATGCGGATGACACGCAGGTCGTTGACTCCCGAGTGAATGACGAAGGTGATTCGGTTCGCCGTCGGCGTCGCTGTGGTA
>JBFJJY010000075.1:0-7383 GCA_041612055.1 Methylophilaceae bacterium
GCTTAAATAGCTTTTGCCTTTTGCCACTTCGTGTATCGCTTTAAGCAAATCGCTGTCTGCACCTGTTTTTGTCACATAGCCTTTTACACCGGCTTTAAGCACTTGTGCTGCAAATGTAGCGTTGTCATGCATTGAAAAAATAATGATTTTGACCGCAGGGTAGCGACCTAAAATACGCCGAGCAGATTCTAAACCACCCATCCCTGGCATGGATAAATCCATGACAATGACATCGACTTGATGCAAACTGAGCAATTGATATGCAGCCTCACCGTTATCAGCTTCCCACCCGACTTCGAGATCCGTTTGGTTTTCCATTAAGCGTTTTAATCCTGCGCGAACAACGGCATGATCATCTACCAACATAACCTTTATTTTTTCTATATTCATGTGTCTTTTGTCATCCTTAATTTATGCTGATAGCGGCAACCTCACGACTAAGCGTGTGCCTTCACCTATCGCGCTATCTAATTCAAACTCGCCCCCTAATCCTTCTACACGTTCGCGCATGCCCGTTAAGCCATAGCCATCGTTGCTAGCAGTGCTATCAAAACCATCACCGTCATCTTCTACCATCAAAACCAAGGTATTTTCTTCTTGCAAAATACCCACGTATACTTTTTTTGCGTTGGCATATCGTGCAATATTGGTTAGGCTTTCTTGCACAATTCTATAAGCCGTAATGGAGATGGTTTCTGAAAAACCGACTAAATCACCTGAAATATTGAGTGTGCAAACAGCACCACCAAGCTTTGATTTCCACGTAGATAACAAATCATCGAGGGCAGTTTTTAAACCCAATTTATCAATAGCATCCGGACGTAAACGGTCTAAAATTTGATGGGTAATGCCCATCATATTTTTTGTAACACCCAATATCGCCTGCGCGCTTACACGCAAACTGGCTATTGAGGTTTTATTGATTTCTTTGATATTTAAAATTGCTTGCGCATCGACATGAATCGCCGTAATGCTTTGGCCAATTTCATCATGCAAATCCCGCGCTAAACTTTTGCGTTCGACTTCTTCTAATCCAATAATTTGTCTTGATAATCCTAAATTGCGCTTAATGCTCAACTCGAGCTTTTCTGCCATGCCGTTAAATTTTTTGCCGATACTTGCCAATTCTGGCAATTCAAAATCAGATAATCGGGTATCTAATTTGCCGTTTTCTAGATCGGTTAATGCGGTCAAAATACGGTTAACAGGTTTTAATGCTTTACCAATTGCAAAATAAACCAACAAATTGACCGAAATGAAAAAGATAAACACCAGTACTAGCAAGTCTTTAGTGTCGTCCCAAGTTTCTTCAATCTCGTAAGATGGGTCAGGCGTAATCACCAACTGCCCAACAGGCATGCCTCTAAATACCACGGTGCGAGAGACATAGCTTAAAGGCGATATATTGGTCATAAGTCGAACAAACCATCTAGGTGGCACGCGCGAGTTTGTTGAATCTTTTCCCACTTGGTTCGTGTCTCGCAAAATGCCTTGCATATTAAAAAACTCAATCCGTAAATGTCGAATATGATTCAAGCTAGCAAGCTGAAACGGCATGGCACTGGGCCCACCAATCGGCGTCTCAGAAAATGCGAGGATCTCTCTATCCAATAAATGCAATGCTAAATTGGCAGTAGACTCTATCTCTGCGCGTACATTCTCGCGTGCATTAATCAACATAAACAAGGCTCCGATGACTAATACAACCAATAACAAGCACGTAATCATAATATTGAGCCTAAGCTTCAAACTCATTGTGTTTAGTTTCATGTTTTCGCTAGGATAGTAGTGTGTTGTTGCGGTTAAGTATTGGGTGAATTTCTCGAGTTAAATAATTTGATAGAATGATTGTATTGGCATGTTGGTTTAAGCAGACTGTCTGTTCTAATAGCAATTGACTAATAGTCATTTACAGGAGCAATCTACGTGCCAAATATAACCAATTGATTTAAAATATTTTTTTATTTAGCTGGTGGATAAAATTGGTTTATTACAGCCAATATGGTGGTTATTTAACCAAATTATTAAGGTGGCGGCTGAGCTTAAATACATGGTTGCATTACAGCCACTTTTACATTGCTAGGCTACACTCGTAATGACGGCTAATAATCAATTCACAAAACAAACAAGCGTAAAAAAGCCCTCCTAAGAGGGCTTTTTTGGCAAGGTTTATTTACAACTATTCTTCGCCAATTTGATAATTTTCGTAGCTTACTTCAACAATCTTACCAGTTGTCGCATCGACTTCTACTTTAACTTCTTCGTTATCCGCTTCTAGAATATCAATCTCATAAGACGCTTTACCGTCTGACTCAATCTCATACTCAACTTCAACGATTCTGCCAGGGTGTGCAGCTAAAGCCGTTGCTCTTGCTTGCTCTTCAGTAAATTTTGCTTTTGATGCAAATTTTGGATCATCCACGGCCACTTCTTCTTCAAGTTCTGTGATTTCAGATGTCTTCACATTACACTCAACTTCCCACGCTTTACCATCTGCTGATTCGATATCGAACTCGTAAACAGGCGTTTTTTGTTCCATTTTGTATTCTAATTTCACAATGTTGCCATTGTGCTTAGCAAGCGCTTTTTCAACACACTTACCTAAACTATCATATGACTGCGCTTTAAATGTGCCGTGCGCTTTTTCTGCGACAGCAACGTTTGAAGTTAAAGCAAGTGCCAATAAACTCGCACCTAAAGATAAACGTAACATAACAACCTCCATTAATAAAAAACTGTGATTAAATTTAAGCGTTTATTATGGGTAATCGTTAAGGTAAGCTCAATAGCATGTTGATTCTTTTACATTTTACTTACAGTTTTGGTTATTTACAGCCAACATAACATGCTATTTTGGCTGTATATAGCTAATTGCTAAAGCACGCCATCATTATGCTTTTTTCACAAATTGCGATTTAAGTTTCATAGCGCCAATTCCGTCAATTTTGCAATCAATATCATGATCGCCATCCACTAATCGAATATTTTTCACTTTAGTACCGACTTTTACCACGAATGAAGACCCTTTTACTTTTAAATCTTTGATGACAGTCACGGTATCTCCATCATTCAGCACATTACCATTTGCATCTTTAATTTCAGCACTTTCTGGTTGTTCATCCTCTGTTGGCGTCCATTCATGCGCACATTCCGGGCAGATGTACATGGCTCTGTCTTCATAGGTATATTCTGATCCACATTGCGGACAGTTAGGTAACGCGCTCATCTCAGCTCCAAAAGTATTTGATATTAAAAAATGAAAGTTGCATTATAAAGCAATCGCTTATCAATCTCTGCGTTTAAATGATAATTTAGCGACATAACTATCTGTTTAAGTTCATGTTTTATGTGTACAATAAACAACCTACAGGAATCAAAAATGAAAAAGTACACGGAAATTGACGTAACAGAACTATCCCAAACCATCGCAAATAACAATGTTTTGCTTGTCGATGTGCGCAATCATGACGAAGTGGCGCGCGGTGTAATTGATGGTGCCATGCATATCCAATTATCACTATTGCCATTGGAATGCGAAAAACTATCAAAGGCAGATACTGTTGTCTTTTATTGTCATAGTGGCATCCGTTCTGCCCATGCAGCCGATTTTGCCGCATCAAAAGGCATTAAAGCTGTTAACCTAATCGGTGGTGTCGTGGCTTGGGCAAAAGCTGGCTACGCACTTTCCCCTAAACTGTAAACTGACAATAGAGTAAAAACATCATGGAATTTGATAAAGAAGTTGACGCACGCAACCTAAATTGCCCTCTACCGATTTTGCGTTGCAAAAAGGGTTTAAGCGATATGCTTGCAAATCAAACCTTAAAAATTATGGCAACTGATCCTGGCGCAGAAAAAGACTTTGCCGCATTTTGTAAGCAAACAGGCCATGAGTTATTGCAGTTAGATAGAGTAGAAAATGTTTTAACGTTTTATATTAAAAAGCGTGGCACTGCTTAACTTCGCATGGCTAAAAAATTAGCGCTGATTGCTTCAAAAGGCTCATTGGATTGGGCGTATCCGCCCTTTATTCTGGCCTCAACTGCAGCTGCTTTAGATTATGAAGTGCATATCTTTTTTACGTTTTATGGCTTAACTCTACTTAAAAAAGACATCAGTGATTTAAAAGTCTCCCCCATCGGCAACCCTGCCATGCCCATGCCTATTCCCATGCCAAATATAGCGCAAATGCTACCTGGTATGGAAAGTATGGCGACTATGATGATGAAGCAAAAGATTGAAAATAAGGGTGTTGCCAGCATCGAAGAGTTACGCGAAGCGTGTTTAGAGAGCGGTGTCAAACTGATTGCTTGTCAGATGACAGTCGATCTATTTGACTTTAAACCGACCGATTTTATTGATGGCATTACATTTGGTGGTGCGGCGACTTTCTTTGAATTTGCAGGCGAATCCGACGTTAACCTGTTTATTTAATCCTTAGGAGTCATCATGAGCAAAGGCTTACGATTATCTGAAAAGTGGTTCAACCGTGGTTTATGGCTAGTGGCTTTTATATTTGCTTGGTTCTTAATTGGATTAGGCGACACAGTCATACGCGATTTACCAAGCGTAGAAACCTACTATGTGTTAGATGATTTTATTGACCAACAGGCGGCAACGCCTATTCGTGAAGAGATCAAAACGCTGCATGAACAAGCACAGAAAACGGCTGACCAATTAGAGCAAGCGCAATTACAACTTGATATCAGAAGGAATGACTATCAGGCTGCACGCACCACTTTTGATAACTGGGTATCTACCCGCAATGTCACAAACCAAACTAACCAAGATGATGAAGTCATTCAGCGCACACAAACCTTAGATCAATTAAAAGTCTTAGAACGTGATGCATTAACAACTGTTGAGCGATTAACACAACAGCAATTAGATATCAATCAATCTATTAACAAACAACAGTCTGCGCTATCAACGCTTGAAAACGCGGCCCAAACCAAGCTTAATGCCAAACAAAAACAACAAGACATTCGCGCTTTTCTATACCGTCTTGCTTTAACGCTACCACTATTACTCATCGCCGCTTGGCTGTTTAAAAAGAAACGCCAAACGCCTTATTGGCCCTTTGTGTGGGGCTTTATTATTTTTGCTGTCTTCGCCTTCTTCGTCGAACTAGTGCCTTATTTGCCTAGTTATGGCGGTTATGTGCGTTATGTTGTCGGCATCGTGCTAACAGTTGTTATTGGTCGCCAAGCCATTATCGCGCTCAATAAATATCTTGAAAAACAGCGCTTAACAGAAGCAATGCCTAATGCAGAAAGAAGAGGGACAGTCAGTTATGACACTGCATTAGCAAGAATGGCAAAGAATGTCTGTCCAGGCTGTGAGCGCCAAGTGGATTTAAAAAATACCGACAATGATTTTTGTCCGCACTGTGGTATTGGTTTACATGATTATTGCGGTAGCTGTAATAGCAGAAAAAGCGCTTTTGCTAAGTTCTGCCATAAATGCGGTGCTAGTGCCTAAACGTATTTTTATTGATTAGCATCCTGCTCGATTTTCTCTCTGACCTTAGAAATAATATAAAGCAAAAAAGGTAGCGTCAGTAAGAACCCTAAACCAATCAGCAGCCAGCCTGATTCATCAAATTGGGTAACCGCAGGCAACAAATCAAACCCGCCAAATTTTTTAGCCATGCCCAGCGCGATTAACACACTACCGAAAAATTCTAACGCCAACATCCCCAACGGTAATGGAATCTTTTTTTCATCAGACATACTACCTCCTTATATTTGGTATTTATCCTAACTTGGCGAGTTGCGCCTCCAGCTTTTCTAAACTCGCGCTAAATTCTGCCACACGCGCTTTTTCTTGCTCAACCACTTCTACTGGCGCACGTGCAACAAAGTTTTCGTTGTTTAATTTACCATTGGCTTTAGCAATTTCGCCTTTTAAACGTGCAACTTCTTTACCTAAACGTTCTTTTTCAGCAGCCACATCAATTTCTACTTTTAGCATTAATTTGAAGTCACCTGCTAACATCACTGGCGCATCGGCTTCTGGCAATTCTGCTGCAACTTGCACCTCTTCTAATTTGGCTAATGCTTTTAAATAAGGCGCATAGCTATTGAGCAGAGCAGTGTCACCAGCTGCAATTAAAGGCACTTTTGCCGATGGTGAAATACCCATTTCACCACGTAAACTACGACAAGCATCGACGCAAGCTTTAAGCTGCGCCACCCAAGCTTCAGCGTGTTCATCTACTTTTTTCGGCTGTGTGATTGGATAGGCTTCTAACATAATGCTTTCGCCTGTTCGTCCGCTCATCGGGCCGATGGTTTGCCAAATTTCTTCGGTAATAAATGGGATAATCGGATGTGCCAAACGTAAAATCGTTTCTAATACGCGCAATAGTGTACGGCGTGTTGCGCGTTGTTCTGCCTCACTGCCAATTTGAATTTGCACTTTAGCAATCTCTAAATACCAATCGCAATATTGATCCCAGACATATTCATAAATCGCTTTTGCCGCCAAATCAAAACGATAATCTGCAAACGCTTTTTCCACATCCGCTTCCGTCTTTTGTAAGATAGAAACAATCCAACGATCGGCTTGGCTAAAGTTTAAATACCCATCTGGTTTGGTGTCGCAGGCTTCAAGCCCACAATCTTGATTCTCTGTATTCATTAACACAAAACGTGTTGCATTCCATAGTTTGTTACAGAAGTTGCGATAGCCATCACAACGCTGCAAATCAAACTTGATATCGCGGCCTGGGCTGGCTAATGCGGCAAAAGTAAACCGTAAAGCATCAGTTCCGTAAGCATTAATACCCTCTGGAAATTCTTTGCGTGTGCGCTTTTCAATCTTCTCCGCATCTCTTGGGTTCATCAATCCTGTGGTGCGCTTTTTGATTAACTCATCCAAACCAATGCCATCAATCAAATCAATCGGGTCTAACACATTACCCTTCGATTTAGACATTTTTTGACCTTCAGCATCACGAATCAAGCCATGCACATAGACATGCTTAAATGGAATTTTGCCAGTGATGTGTTTGGTCATCATCACCATACGCGCCACCCAGAAGAAGATAATATCAAAGCCCGTCACCAGCACAGATGATGGCAAGTATTGTTGTAAGGCTTGATTTTGTGCATCTATTGCTTCATCGCCTGTCCAATCTAAGGTTGAGAACGGCCATAATGCAGATGAATACCAAGTATCCAACACATCATCATCACGCTCTAGTCCTCTCTTACGTAACAATTCCGCTGTCTCTTTTTCTCCGTTACTTTCTAGATATGTAAGCCTCTCTTCAAACTGCGTTAATGCCTCATCTTCATTATGAGCGACATACTCATTTCTCAAACAATCATACCAAGCTGGAATTTGATGTCCCCACCATAATTGTCTTGAAATACACCA
>JBFJJY010000076.1:0-7316 GCA_041612055.1 Methylophilaceae bacterium
AACTGGCAAGCATTACGCAGCAAGCTTATATTGGATGGGCGCGCAGTGATTAATGGCAAACGCGTGGCGGCGGCAAGTGGTCAAGTGTTTGACTGCATCTCGCCAATTGATGGTCAGAAAATAGCTGAAATTGCCCGATGTGGCACACATGATGTTGAGTTAGCGACCAATGCGGCAAGAGCTGCGTTTGAAGATGGAAGATGGGCGAAACTATCCCCCAAAGACCGTAAAAATATTCTGATTAACTTTAGTCGTCAAATCCATGAGAATGCTGAAACCTTAGCGCTGATGGAAACACTAGACATGGGCAAACCAGTCAATTACAGCCTGAACGTGGATGTTAATTCAGCGGCAAACTCGCTGCAATGGTATGGCGAATGTATTGATAAAGTCTATGATGAAATTGCGCCTACAGCCGATAATGCACTCGGCTTGATCACCCGTGAAGCCATGGGCGTCGTTGGAGCAATTGTGCCGTGGAATTATCCGATGATTATGGCAGCATGGAAAATCGCTCCGGCCTTGGCAGCTGGCAATAGCGTGATTTTAAAACCATCAGAAAAATCACCGCTGACTGCTTTAAAACTCGCTGATATCGCCCTTGAGGCCGGTATTCCAGCGGGTGTTTTTAATGTCCTACCTGGCTATGGTGAGGAAGTCGGCAGTCCGCTCGCGCTGCATATGGATATTGATTGTATCGCTTTTACTGGCTCGACTAACGTTGGCAAAAAGATTATGCAATATGCAGGGCAGTCCAACTTAAAAAGAGCGTGGACTGAGCTTGGGGGCAAATCACCTTTTGTTGTGTTTGCTGATGCAGATGTTGATGCCGCCGCTGAAACTTGTATGAACGCAATTTTCTTTAACCAAGGCGAAAGTTGCAATGCCCCTTCCCGTGTCATTATTGATCAATCTGTTCAAGATCAGTTTATTGAAAAAGCGTTAAGCTTGGTGCCTAATTTTCAACCAGCTGACCCATTAGTAAATGAAACAACAATGGGCGCAATTGTCGATGAAATACAACTAAACAATGTCATGCATTATATTCAAGCAGGTAAAGCAGAAGGCGCACATTGTGTCACGGGTGGCATGCAAGTGTTACAAGAAAGTGGCGGTTACTACATAACGCCGACTATTTTTAATGATGTCAAAAATAGTATGAAAATCGCACGTGAAGAGATATTTGGTCCAGTATTATCGGTCATTGCATGCGCCAATTCACAAGAAGCAATCAAAATCGCCAATGACACGCCTTATGGTTTAGCCGCTTCGGTATGGTCGCGTGATATTAGTCAGGCGCATCTAGCTGCTAAAGCCTTACGTGCGGGTACTGTGCATGTGAATTGCTATGATGAAGATGATATTACGGTACCTTTTGGTGGTTATAAACAATCGGGTAATGGTCGCGACAAATCGTTACACGCGCTAGAAAAATATACTGAATTAAAAACCACTTGGATTAAATTGGCTTAAACTTAACTAACGCTTCATTTAATCATAATCATGATTACTAAGTAGGATGACTGATGACACTGACACTAAAAGACCCAAGCTTACTCCGCCAACAATGCCTCATTAATGGTCAATGGCGTAACGCAGATTCTGGCGATGTCATTCAAGTGAATAATCCAGCAACTGGTGAAACTATTGGCACGGTGCCCAATATGGGTGCAGATGAAACGAGACAGGCGATTGAGTCGGCAGAAATCGCGCAAAAAAAATGGCGAGCGAAGACCGCTGGTGAACGCGCAAAAATCATGCGTTTGTGGTATACCCTCATCTTAGAAAACCAAGAAGATTTAGCTTTAATCATGACCAGTGAGCAAGGCAAGATTATTGCTGAATCAAGGGGTGAAATTGGTTATGCCGCATCTTTTATTGAATGGTTTGCCGAGGAAGGTAAAAGAGTTTACGGCGATATTATCCCTTCTCCTCGTGCAGATGCCCGGGTCATCGTGACCAAACAACCGATTGGTGTTTGCGTTGCCATTACCCCTTGGAACTTCCCGGCTGCAATGATTACTCGTAAAGCGGGTGCAGCCCTAGCAGCAGGTTGTAGCATTGTCATCAAACCAGCAGGATTAACGCCATTAACTGCACTGGCTTTAGCCGAGCTTGCCATGCGTGCAGGCATTCCAGCGGGCGTAATCTCTGTAGTAACAGGTTCTGCCAGAGCGATTGGTGGCGAAATGACCACCAACCCAATTGTGCGTAAACTCAGTTTCACGGGTTCAACAGAAGTCGGCGTTCAACTCTTAAAAGAATGTGCGCCCACTGTTAAAAAAACATCGATGGAACTCGGTGGCAATGCGCCATTTATTGTATTTGATGATGCGGATATTGACGCGGCGGTGGCTGGTGCCATCCTGTGTAAATTCAGAAATGCAGGTCAAACCTGCATTTGTGCTAACCGTATTTTGGTACAAGATGGCGTTTATGATGTATTTGCACAGAAATTAATTGAAGCAGTAGCACAGCTAAAAATTGGTAACGGCTTAGACCCAACCAGCACGCAAGGTCCTTTAATCGATGCGAATGCCGTTGAAAAAGTCGAATCATTTATTGCAGATGCGACTGACAATGGTGCGAAAATCGCCATCGGTGGTGCGCGCCATGCACTGGGTCGCACGTTCTTTGAGCCGACTGTGTTAACCGATGTAACACGCGATATGCTGATTTCAAGGGAAGAAATTTTTGGGCCAGTTGCTCCATTAATTCGCTTTAAAACAGAACAAGAAGCCATCGAAATAGCAAACGATGTTGAATATGGACTTGCATCCTATTTTTATGCCCGCGACATTAAACGTGTATGGCGCGTAGGTGAAGCCTTAGAATATGGCATGGTTGGCATTAATACAGGCGCAATTTCAAGTGAAGTTGCTCCGTTTGGCGGCATTAAATCTTCTGGCCTCGGTCGCGAAGGTTCCAAATATGGTATTGATGATTATCTTGAAATTAAATATATGTGTATGGATATTGGCTAAATGAAAGACACAGCATCAACTAAAACTAACGAAGCCATTATGCAAAGGCGCGCTGAAGCACTGCCGCGTGGTATTAGCTATGCGCATGGCATTATTGCAGAGCGCGCACTCAATGCCGAAATTTGGGATATAGAAGGTAAACGTTATATCGATTTCTGTGCTGGTATTGCTGTCGTGAACACAGGTCATTGCCACCCTAAAGTGATTGCAGCGGTTGAAGCGCAGCTCAAACAATTTAACCACACTTGTTTTCAAGTAGTTGGCTATGAGAGTTATGTCAGCTTAGCGGAGCGACTGAATAAACTGGCTCCTGGGCCTACCCCTAAAAAAACATTTTTCATGAACTCAGGTGCTGAAGCGATTGAGAATGCGGTTAAAGTAGCACGTGCAGCAACGGGACGCTCTGGCATTATTGCGTTTAATGGCGCATTTCATGGGCGAACCATGTTTTCTGTTGCAATGACAGGCAAAATTGATCCATACAAAAAAGACTTTGGTCCCTTCCCTGCTGAGGTTTATCACGCGCCATTCCCTTACCCTCTGCATGGTGTGAGTGAAGATGATGCAATAGCGGGTTTGCACCATTTATTTAAATATGACATCGAAGCCAAGCGTGTTGCCGCCATTTTTATTGAGCCTGTGCAAGGTGAAGGTGGCTATATTCCAGCATCCCCAGCATTTCTAACACGTGTTCGAGACATTTGTGATACCCATGGCATTTTAATGGTCGTCGATGAAGTGCAAACAGGTATCGGTCGTTGTGGAAAATTATTTGCGATTGAGCATACGGATATTGAGCCTGACATTATTACTCTGGCCAAAGGCTTAGGCGGTGGCTTTACCTTATCAGCCATTATTGGAAAAGCACAGGTGATGGATGCTGCCCAACCTGGAGGCCTTGGTAGCACTTACGCAGGCAACCCAATCACCATTGCGGCCGCGCATGCGGTACTCGATGTGATGGAACAAGAGCAATTACTCGAACGCTCGATGCATATAGGCGAGCAATTAAGCATGCGCTTTAAACAAATGCAGAATCAGTTTAGCTTCATCAGTGAAGTCCGCCACTTAGGTGCGATGACTGGTGTTGAGTTCTGTCATGATAATGACCCACACCAGCCAGCAGCTGATATTGCAAATGCTTTAAAAACAGAAGCAGCTAAGCGGGGTTTATTACTATTGAACTGCGGCATTTATGGCAATGTTCTACGCATTATGGTGCCGCTGACTGTCAGTGATGCGGTGCTCAATGAAGGTATTGATATTATTGAAGCCTCCTTAAAAGCAATCACAAGCGCCAGCTAATCAAATTACGTTAAACCCGCATTTACTTTAATATCAGCTAATGTAAAGTTAACTACACATTGAATTTTAGTTAATTATTAGGTCGTCATATGAAAGCCTTAGTCAAAAAGTATGCAAAAGAAGGATTGTGGTTAGAAGACATGCCCATGCCAATAGTGGGCAATAATGATGTTCTAATCAAAATTAAAAAAACGGCAATTTGTGGCACTGATATTCATATCTATAACTGGGACGAATGGGCTCAAAAAACGATTCCTGTTCCCATGATTACTGGACATGAATACGCAGGTGAGATTGTTCAATTAGGTTCTAATGTCGATGACTTAAAAGTCGGTGATATTGTTTCTGGTGAGGGACATATTACCTGTGGTCGTTGCCGTAACTGTCTAGGCGGACGTATTCACTTATGTCCCAACACCATTGGTGTTGGCGTCAATAGAACGGGTGCGTTTGCCGAATATTTAGCAGTTCCAGCCAAAAATGTGTTTAAACCAAGCCGCGCTGTTGACCCTGATTTATTAGCCATTTTTGATCCGTATGGCAATGCAGTACACACCGCTTTGTCATTCAATATGGTAGGTGAAGATGTGTTAATTACTGGCGCAGGCCCTATCGGCATGATGGCGGCAATGGTATCAAGCCATGCTGGCGCTAGAAATATTGTGATTACTGACCTTAATCAATACAGGCTTGATTTGATTAAAAAAATATTACCTCGCGTGATTACGGTGAATGTCTCAAAAGAAAAAATTGATGAGAAATTCATGCACGCGCTAGGTATTTTTGAAGGTTTCGATGTTGGCTTAGAAATGTCAGGCTCGCCTATTGCTTTTGGTGATATGTTAGAAAAAATGATTAACGGTGGTCATATTGCCATGCTGGCAATTATGCCAGCTGGATCGGGTATTGAATGGGACAATGTTGTCTTTAAAGGGTTAACCATTAAAGGCATCTACGGCCGTGAAATTTTCGAAACTTGGTACAAAGGCCTGATGATGGTGCAAAGTGGTTTGCCTCTCGAAAAAATCATCACACACAGATTCCATTACACCGACTTTCAAAAAGGCTTTGATGTGATGCGCTCTGGCGAATCTGGTAAAGTTATTTTGAATTGGGAAGATTAAAAGAAGATGAGTTTTAACAGTGCAAAAGCGAGCATCGCAGCCGATTTATCCGAGATTAAAGCTGCCGGCCTATGGAAAACCGAACGCTATATCAGTTCGGATCAGAAAAATAATATTACTTTAGCGGATGGTAGCGAAGTGCTGAATATGTGCGCTAATAACTATCTCGGCCTAGCAAATGATTCAGCGGTGATTCAATCTGCGAAAGACAGTCTAGATAACTGGGGCTTTGGTTTGGCCTCTGTGCGCTTTATTTGCGGCACACAAACTTTGCATAAAACCTTAGAGCAAAAAGTCAGTGACTTCTTAGGGATGGAAGACACCATTCTTTACGCGGCTTGTTTTGATGCCAATGGCGGTCTATTTGAATCCATTTTATCCGCAGAAGATGCTGTCATTTCTGATGAACTCAATCACGCTTCGATTATTGATGGCGTTCGTCTCTGTAAAGCAGCACGCTATCGATATAAAAATAATGATATGGCCGATTTGCGTGCAAAGTTAATTGAAGCAAAAGCGAATAATGCACGTCGTATTTTGATTACAACTGATGGCGTATTTTCAATGGATGGCACAATCGCCCAGCTTGATAAAATCTGTGACTTAGCTGATGAATTTGATGCCATGGTGCATCATGACGATTGCCATGCAACTGGCTTTATGGGAAAAACAGGCCGCGGTGTACATGAATACTGTAACGTAATGGATCGGGTGGACATTATCACGAGTACGTTTGGTAAAGCGCTGGGCGGTGCATCAGGTGGTTTCACTTCAGGTCGTAAAGAAATCATTGACATGTTACGTCAGCGCTCACGTCCTTACCTATTTTCTAATACGTTAGCACCTGCTATTTGTGCAGCTTCACTGTCTGTATTAGAACGACTAGAACAGTCGACTGAACTGCGCGATAAACTAGAAAAAAACACCCACTACTTTAGAAAAGGAATGCAAGCGGCTGGCTTTGCAGTTGATGATGGCGACCATCCGATTGTGCCAGTGATGTTAGGTGATGCGAATTTGGCACAAGACATGAGTAAACGTTTACTCGAAAAAGGCATTTATGCGATTGGCTTCTTTTTTCCTGTTGTGCCAAAAGGCAAAGCACGCATCAGAACGCAGATTTCTGCCAAACACACCATTGAAGATTTAGATAAGGCGATTAAAGCGTTTCGTGAAACACGCGATGAAATGGCGACCTAAGTGCATGGGTAAGTAAGCTCACGCATCAAGATATTTGCCGATTGACATAAACGACCAGAGCAGCAGCGCACGTTTAGCAAAATATCTTATGCGGCCATCAACACTTGTTGTAATGCTTCGGCATCTTCGCACATCAACCAATTTGGTTGTTGCTTGGTGACCGCTTTATCCGCATAACCCCAGGTCACCATCGCGAATGCTATTTGATTATGGTCAGCGGCTAAGCCATCCTCATAACGATCACCAACATAAATCGCCTGCGCTGGGTCAATTTGATAATCAGCCATGATTTGCTCAACCATCAATGGCTTTGAGGCCAAAGGTGGGGTATAGCTATCCAAGGCAAAAATGCCATCAAAATAATGTGTCCAATTAAGATATTGCATGATTTTCTGCGTTGGAAAATCACGTTTGTTGGTTGCAATATACAACGCCACTTCTGATTGTTTTAATCGTTCTAACAGTGCTTCTATACCAGTATAGACCGTGGCTTTTTGATAACCTTCGCTATCATAATGTGCTTTAAATGTTGCGGCCAAGCGCTGTAACAAATCAGCATCTTCGCTGCCTGCAAGACTAGCCAATGTTGGCATCAAAGGCGGACCAACCACATCGGAGGTAATGGGTTTGCATGGTTCTATACCTAGTGTAGAGAACGCATAAACAAAGCTTTCTAAAATACTGGGGGCTGAATCAATTAAGG
>JBFJJY010000077.1:0-7014 GCA_041612055.1 Methylophilaceae bacterium
AAGATATCAATCGCTTCACGTTGCACCATTTTATCGCCCTGTTTTAAGTGCAATACCATGGCGTGGTAATCCTGCGGGTCGCCAATACCATAAATAGCAGAAACAGATGCCACAATAATGGCATCTTCGCGCTCTAACAATGCTTTAGTAGCGGAAAGCCGCATCTGCTCAATGTGATCATTAATACTAGAATCTTTTTCAATAAAGACATCACGTGAAGGCACATAGGCTTCTGGCTGATAATAATCATAGTAACTAACAAAATATTCCACCGCATTATTTGGAAAAAATTCTCTAAACTCACTATAAAGCTGAGCGGCAAGCGTTTTGTTAGGCGCCATCACAATGGCTGGGCGACCTGTTCGCGCAATCACATTGGCCATGGTATAGGTTTTACCAGAGCCTGTTACGCCTAATAAAGTTTGGCATTTCAAGCCATCATGAATACCTTGCGTCAGCTTATCAATGGCTTGCGGTTGATCGCCAGCAGGCGGAAATGGTTGAAAGAGCTGATATTGACTATTGGGAAAGGTAACGAACACGCATCTACTCTATTTAATTAAAACAACGTTTGATTTTAACAGGCTTTATTCAGATTAATCATGCTAATAGAACGAAAATAAAAGTAATCGGGGAACCTAGTGCTTTGATTAAAGTCATTAGCATACGTTTAATGATTGAGAATAACCGATGAGAACAACCCTTCTAACTTTAGCACTTATTTTAGGTGCAAATACTGCATTTGCTTACGACAAACAAGCATTGATTGAATCTTATTTTAGTACCGTCATGGTTCGTGGTTTTAATGACGCTGGTGGTTTAGCGTATGGATCTGGCGTTGTAGTGGATACAGATAAAGTCATTACCAACTGCCATGTATTGCGCACGACCAAACAACCATGGATTTCACGTGGTGAAGATTCATATGAAATTACCGCTGTTAAGGCCGATACTTGGCATGACTTATGTTTGGTCAGCACATCTGACTTACCAGTCAAGCCAGTTAAAATTGGTAAAAGTACAACATTGAGACGCGGCCAAGAAGTCGCAGGGATTGGCCACTCTAGCGGCTCGCCCGCCCCACTCACTTCTCAAGGTAGTGTTAATGGCTTATATGCAGGCAATCCAGGAAAAGTGATTCGAACCAATGCTAAATTTCTAATGGGCGCTAGCGGTAGTGGCTTGTTTGATTTAGATGGCTACCTTGTTGGCATTAACACATTCAAAACAGCTGGTAGAGGCGGCAGCATCCATTTTGCACTCCCTGTAGAGTGGATAAAAACGCTTGAAGCCCTACCTGAAATTACAACATTTCCAATTTCTGGCAAAGCGCTTTGGGAAGAAGATGAAGATAAAAAACCGTTTTATATGCAAGCTGCCGTCCCAGAATCACGTTATGACTGGCCAAAGTTAGCAGAAGTCGCTAATCGCTGGACGATTGCTGAGCCAAATAGCGCTGATGCATGGTTTGCATTAGCGGTAAGCCAAGAAAATATGAACAAGCTAGATTTAGCAAACGAAAGCTATCACCACTCACTGTCACTCGATGATGAAAACATTGATGCTTGGATAAAAGTTGGTGATTTAGCAAAAAAACGTGGCGATACTACAGAGCTTAACCGCGTTTACACGGCGTTAAATAGTATTGATAAAGTGATTGGCGAGCAATATAAGAAAATTGTTGAATGTACTGAAAGTTGTTAAATTTTTAAGCTAAAAAGCGACTAAAAATCGCTTTTTAGCATTCATCCAAAGGTCTTATATCTAAACTTCTTTTTTTTGCGTAAAATAGACAACTTTATGTCAATGTCACTCATATTTTTGCATTAAGGGAAGCGAATTTTGGTCAAATCATCATCACAGCTAACACTCTCCAATCGAGTTTTAAGCATCAAAGAATCTCCAACCTTAGCAATTACTGCTAAAGCGGGTAAATATAAAGCAGAAGGCCGCCCCATTATTGGTCTTGCAGCTGGCGAACCAGATTTCGACACGCCTCAGCACATTAAAGATGCGGCAAAAGCAGCTATTGATGCAGGTTTTACTAAATACACGCCAGTAACAGGCATTCCTGGTTTAAAAAAAGCGATTGTTAATAAATTCAAAAAAGATAATGCATTAGATTACAACATCAATGAAGTGATTGTTGGCGTGGGCGGTAAGCAAACGATTTTTAATCTTTGCCTTGCCGTTTTGAATAAAGGTGATGAAGTCGTCGTACCAGCGCCTTATTGGGTCAGCTATGCTGATATTGCGTTAGTGGCAGAAGCGACACCTGTGATTGTTGAATGTGGCATTGAGCAAGGGTTTAAAATATTACCAGCTCAGCTAGAAGCGGCGATTACGCCTAAAACCAAATTGGTCATGTTTAACTCCCCTTCTAATCCTACAGGCTCAGTCTATACCTTGGATGAGTTAACAGCATTGGGCGAAGTGTTACTCAAACATCCGCATGTATTAGTCGCAACCGATGATATGTATGAACATGTGAATTTAACTGGCGACAAGTTTTACAATATATTGAATGCTACGCCAGCATTAAAAGATCGTTGCATCGTACTCAATGGTGTCTCTAAAGCCTATTCAATGACAGGCTGGCGTATTGGTTATGCTGCAGGCCCTGAATATATTATTAAAGCTATGGGCATCTTACAAAGCCAATCTACCAGCAATCCAACTTCTATCTCGCAAGTCGCCGCACAAGCAGCGCTAGAAGGCCCACAAGAATGCATTACGCCTATGTTAGATGCGTTTAAAAAGCGTCATGAATATGTGGTGAACCGTTTCAATGCCATGCCGGGGCTCAGTTGCTTAAAAGCAGGTGGCGCTTTTTATGCTTTTCCTGATGCGCGTGAAGCGATTAGCAATTTACATCAAGCAGGAAAAATCACAGAAGCAAGCGATATGGCATTTGCAGAGTATTTATTAGAGCAATTTGATGTTGCCGTCGTGCCCGGTTCAGCCTTTGGCGCAGAAGGATACTTCCGCATTTCATTTGCCACATCAATGGAAAACTTACAAACCGCGCTGGACCGTATTGAAAAAGCGCTGAATTAATTAATTTATACAATTTAAGCAAAATTAAACGAAAATTATCGATTCTAGTTATTGACCAATAAGCGCTTAGCCAGTATTATCACGCCTTCGTTAAGTGCAAGAAACATTAGCAACGAACGATTCCCCGATAGCTCAGTTGGTAGAGCAATGGACTGTTAATCCATGTGTCCCTGGTTCGAGCCCAGGTCGGGGAGCCAAATTCTAAGAGCCTCACAGCAATGTGGGGCTTTTTTCTTTTTCAATCTCATTAAATTGTCATTGCTTTCATATGCTTTAATTCTGCTATCTGATGAAATAGGAAAAATAAAGGATTAACCATCTGTCTTAACCTTTATTAATAAGGGCTGATTGCATCGCAATATATGCTTATATTCACCACTAGCACATGCGTTAACAAAGTGCTATATTGCCGCGTAAGTACATGAATTGGCTAACTATTAAAGGGTAATTCAATATGTCGGATATGGTTGTATTAGGCACCCGTAAGGGCACTATTATTTTCGTTCGTATTAATGCTCGCTGGCAACCTCGTCCAATAGCGCATGTGGGCGTTCCCGTCTGTTACGCGGCACGCGATCCGCGAGACGGCACATTATGGGCTTCTTTAGATCATGGACATTGGGGGCCAAAGTTATCACGCTCTCGTGATGACGGTAAAACGTGGAGTGACATCTCATCCCTAAAATATCCTCAAGGCGCGCGCTATATTGTTAAATACCTCCCTACCCCAGACTTCAATCCAGAGGCTCCTTCTGCTCAAGCAGAATATGCTGACGCTACCGTGCTTAAAATCTGGAATATTGCGTTTGGTAATGCCGACCAGCCTAACAAGTTATATGCTGGCACGATTCCTGGCGGTTTATTTGTCAGTGATGATGGTGGCGATAGTTGGGAGCTGAATCGACCACTATGGAACCATGATAGCCGCGGTGGTGATTTATTTGCAGGTGATGCAACAACAGAAAACCATTGGAATGGTACGCCAGCGAGTATTGATTATGGTGTGTTCGAACCTGGCATTCACTCTATTATTACTAATCCACAAGATTCCAATCATCTCTATGTCGCGGTATCCACAGCGGGCGTAATTGAGTCTACCGATGGTGGCAAAACATGGGAGGGACGAAATCGTGGCATGTTGATGGATTATTTACCCAATCCTGAATCAGACTGGGGACACGATCCGCATTTCGTAACCAATTGCGCTAATCAACCAAACCATCTCTGGCAGCAAAACCATTGCGGCGTTTTTTACAGTGACGACAGCGCGCAAAATTGGAAAAAAGTCAGCATGCCAGAGGTTGGCGTGCATTTTGGTTTCCCTATCGTCGCTGATGCAAACGATGGCAAAACGGCATGGGTCGTACCCGCAAGCGCAGATTCAGAACGGATAGCGATTAATGGCGGTTTATTTGTTGCACGAACAACGGATGGCGGGCAATCATGGCAAATCTTGAGAAATGGCTTGCCACAAGAAAATGCTTACGACATTGTCTTAAGGCACGCACTAGATGCATCGGGCGACTATTTATGTTTTGGCAGTTCGACAGGAAACGTTTATTTGTCAGAGGATCGCGGCGAAACATGGCAATGTTTAGGCAATAATTTACCTCCCGTTTATTCCGTACGATTTGGCTAAACGTTATGCCTAGTGTTGAAATGACGCAACACCTGTACCGATTCTTTCCGCAACTAAAGGATAGAGTCATTACCGTGCCAGCTGGCTCGGTTGCCGAAGTTCTACAAGCTATCAACGAAATTGCCCCAGGCTTTACCGACTACGTGCTCGACGAACGTGGTGTATTGCGTCGCCATGTTAACCTCTGTATTAATAACACTGTTGTCGTTGATAAAACAAAACTGACTGACCGCATACCAGAAGATGGAACCGTATATATTTTTCAAGCGCTCAGTGGTGGCTGAAAACGCTGAAACTTGAACGTTTTAACAGCATTGAAACAAGCTGATTACAACCGGTGATTTTTCATTTCGCCGTAAGCAGACTTCAATACTTTACATGATGACTTAATGAGCAACAGCGACAACACCAGCCCCACTGCAATATCCGCCCAGCCCAGATGCGTTATCCACACCAATACGGACGCGATAATAATCGCAACATTATTAAATATATCGTTTTTAGAGCATTCCCAAACGGAACTCATATTAATATCTTGTTCTCGATGTTTGGTCAGTAAAACAAGGCAAATCACGTTGAGCAACAAAGCGATAAAAGCAACAACACCCATCGCTTCAAAAACAGGCACTGTATTATTTATTGCATGTTGAACAACCTTGTTCAACACAAAAACCGCCCCTAATAATATAAAACAACCTTTAATAAAAGCCACGCCCGCCTTCATTTGATTGCTTTTATAAACCACATACAAACTCAACGCATAAGTAGCAGCATCGCCAAAATCATCAAGACTTTCAGAAAGCAACCCAGTCGAATGCGCTGCTAAGCCAAAATAGGCCGTTAAGAAAAATAAAAAGACATTAATAAACAGCACTATTTTTAATGTTTTCGATTGATTTACCTTCATCGCTTCAATCGCACACGCTTTATCTTCACAACAATCGGCCACTTTAGACACTCCAACAACATTGTTCATTGTTAATCATATCACCTTGTATTGATGTACTAAACGCCCCATTATTCTAGGCTATTTGCTAAAAGGCGCGGAGCTTATACAATCAAACATGTGGAATGAATCAACTTTTAATATCGTTTACTCTTTAGATAACATAAAACATGGAAAGCATGGAAACCTAGGCCCAAGTTTTATTTGAACTGGAGTATCAAATAAAAAAGGGCTACAAGTATGTAGCCCTTTTTTCGTTTCAGTCGCTTAGATAAAATGAATTTATAGATTTCAATCCATATTTAAATATATTAAATTATGATCTAAGTAAACCACTGGAATTCATCTGTCATTCTAGTTGCCTATCTTGGTCTTGCATTTTGTCATGAACGCTTTTGTCATGACTTTTTGGTGTCATACAACCCACCATTAAAAATGAAAACCCTAATACCAAAGCGATAAACACCTTATTATATTTATTCATTAAGCATCCCTTTTCTACTCATTTTGACAAATTTTATCATGGTTAAAATGATGATGTTCATAGCAGATACCCTTAAAATCTCTCAATAGTTGCCGATATATATGTATGAAAAATCCAACCCTCACTTTTGTTCTAGTTAAAGAAGCGAACTCTAAAAACCTCACAGCAATGTGGGACTTTTCTTATTTAAATACGCTTTGATCGCATTTATCATATCAATCGCCGCAAGCACACATTGACAAACGGTATAAATTAATTATTAATTCAATTATGAATAATTGGTCTCCAGCACCGTTTTATGGTGCGCTCAAACGCAATGCTATTTTATTAGCCATGCCATTTACTTCTTTTATTTTTCTGTTGTCACTTTTACAAAGTTTAATTAACGCAGAGGTGGAAAATCTTGAATCCACAGATGCCATCGAAGTGGCAGATTATGCAAACAACTTAAAAAATCAAGTTAATAGCAGGCTCAATGCACTTATTCACCTTTCAAATGGCTTATCGGGTTATTTGAGTGCTTACCACAATGAACTGGAAGACGATAAAGTCAATCATGTGCTTGCTACTTTATATAAAGATGCAAAACATATCCGCAATTTTGGCATTGCGATTGGTTATCACATGGAATATGTTTACCCGTTGCAAGGAAATGAAGAAGCGCTTAATTTAGATTATCGCAATAAGCCAGAACAATTGCCGCTTGTACAAAAGGCAATTGAAATGCGAGAAGGAATCTTAGCGGGGCCTATTAATTTAATACAGGGTGGAAAGGGACTCATTTATCGCTACCCTGTTTATATTGATGATCAATATTGGGGTATTTTAGCTACAGTTATTGATACCGATAGCTTTTTAAAAGATACCTTTAGTAATCTGTCAGATGAA
>JBFJJY010000078.1:0-7013 GCA_041612055.1 Methylophilaceae bacterium
ATGTCAGCAGAATTTTACATTGCTAACCACTGATGGTTATTGGAACTCGGGTGATGGTAAAGAATTAAATGGTTCAACCACCATGAGGAACTATGATGGTGCTGGAACTGCCGCTCCTAAATATGAAGGGCCAACACCAACTTCCAATACACTTTCTGATGTTGCTAAATATTATCGTGATACTGATATACGAACGGCGGCGCTCAATAATTGTACAGGAGCATTAGGCACTAATGTCTGTGAGTCGCCAAGTGCTAGTAGTGGCATACCGCCTAATCAAAAGCAGTCGATGGTGACATTAACATTAGGGCTAGGCGTTGATGGGACATTGGCTTATAGCACTGACTATTTAACTGCAACAAGTGGTGATTTTGCCGACATTAAAAGTGGCCTGAAGAACTGGCCTGTTCCTAGTAACGACAATATTAGAACGGTTGATGATTTATGGCATGCTGCTGTCAATGGTGATGGTCAGTATTTTAGTGCCAAAAAACCGAATGAATTAGTGCAGCAACTCATCGAGGCTATTGCTTTAATACAAGTTCAAGTTGGTAATGGTGCGGCGGCTGCATCAAGCTCACAAAATCCAATCGCAGGTAGTAATAGTTTTTATGTAAGTAGCTACACTTCAGGTGTGTGGACAGGCAACTTAGAAAAGCGTGAAATTGATTTGGTGACTTTTGAGATTAGTCCTACCGCTTCTGCGTGTGTCGAGGATGTTGTGCCTGCAACCAATTGTAGTGCGCCTTCTAGCATACAGCCAGATGGCGCTGGCTATAGCTGTGTTACACCCGGTGTAACCAATTCTGCTAGCTGTTCTGGCACATTGGTTGGAACAGACTGTAAAGTGCCGGTAGCAAGAACTTGTGCTGGCGCGTTGAAAGCGCAAGCAACAAGGAATATTTTATTCAATAATTCTGGTAGTTTGCAGCCATTTAATTACAGTAATTTAAATGCAACACAACAAACAACATTTAATCCTCCCTTTTTGCTTGCTAATTTAACGCAGGGGCCTGCATATACGTCTGCGCAAAGAACGAATCTTACTGGTGACAAGCTCGTCAACTATTTAACAGGTGCCACCACTTATGATACGAGTGCGGTTAATCCTGATAATCAGTTGTTTAGGAAACGTCAGGCCATTCTCGGGGATTTAATCTCATCTGAACCTGTCTATGTAGCGTCTCCGAATGCCAATTTTGGTGACCCGGGTTACCAAGCCTTTAAGGCAGCTAATGCAAGTCGTGCACCTACTGTGTACGTTGGTGGCAATGATGGCATGTTGCATGCCTTTAATGCAAATACCTTGCAAGAACGTTGGGCTTTTGTCCCTTCTATGGTCATTCCAAATATGTGGAAACTCGCGGATAGTAATTACGCAGCGAAGCATACTTTTTATGTAGATGGCGATCCCGTTGTTGCAGATATCTGTGTAGCCACAAACTGCAACACAGCGACTGCAGCAGACTGGCGCACTATTTTGGTCGGTGGTTTGGATTCTGGTGGTCGGGGTTATTATGCATTGGATATCACTAATCCAGTATCGCCAAAGCTACTTTGGGAGTTTGATGCATCTAATGCTAAAGGAGATGAAGATTTAGGTTATACCTTTAGTAAGCCAATTGTGACAAAAAGGGCTAGTGATAATAAATGGGTCGTGTTGTTTGCTTCCGGCTACAACAATATTCCAGACAATGATTCATTTTACAGTTTAACGACTACGAAATTTAAACCAAACAATCCTGCACAATATAACAATGGTGATGGTAAAGGCCGCCTGTACATTGTTGATGCAAAAGCGGGGACAAAATTACAAACGATTTCAACAGGTGTTGGCAGTAAATCAGACCCGAGTGGTCTTAATCAGCTATCAGCGGTAACGCCGAAGCAAATACTTAATAATGTGACTACTTATGTCTATGGCGGCGATTTGTTCGGCAATCTATGGCGCTTTGATATCACGACAAATAAAGTGATGAAGTTTGCTGAGTTAATTGGCCCTAATGGTGCTCAGCCAATAACCACAAAACCAAGAATTAGTACGGTAGGTAAAAAGAGAATTATTATGGTAGGGACTGGTAAGTACCTAGAAATTGCTGACCTTAGTAATACTAGTAAGCAAACACTTTATGGTATTACTGATTATGATACCGCTACCAGCGGAGATGCTACGGCCACTTTAGTTAATCCACGTGCTACATTAGTTAAGCAGACGTTAACAACATCTACAACAAATGGTAATGAGCGAATGATTACTTCCAATGCTGTCAATTTAACTGATACCTCAACTACCAGAGGATGGTACGTGGACTTGCCAGATATAGGAGAACGCCAAAACATAGAGTCTCAGCTAGTGTTAGGAACATTGCTCGTGCCTACTATCGTTCCAGAATCAACCGCTTGCCAGCCAGATGGGTATAGTTGGGAGTATGAGCTTAATTATAAAACGGGGGGAGCTGTGATTCCTGGTCAGCCTTCAGGGCGCAGATTTACCTCACCAACTACTGGTTATGCAGTGCTCAGTATTAACGGTAAACCTATCAAATTTAGGTTTAATTCAAAAGGAACAACGGAGTCTGGATCAAAGGTGACAGTAAATCCATCTGGCACTGGTTTTCAGATGAAAAGGTCAATATGGCGAGAAATCATTGATTAATACGAAACAAGTCTTTTAAGAGCGGCAGTGCCGCTCTTTTTTATTGAGTCATACTCATAACATTTAACCCTTTCTATCTGGTATTTGTTCTAAAGCTTTATAGGTAATCAGGCCATTTAAAAAACCAAACAATAAAGCGGCCAATGCAAAAACAGGAATTAAATAACTGACACCTGCATGCGGTATCAGCCATATTCTTACAATCAATAGTTGTCCTGCAATATGGGCAAATGCCGCCAAAATGCTGAGTGTAATCACGCTAAAATAACGTTTAGGCAAATGTTGTGCTAACCATAATGTCGCCAAACTTAGTAATGCGCCACATAAACTGAGTACAAAAGTGGGCGATAAAAAGTGACCTAATAGTAAACTGCTAGCAAAGACGCGTAATAAGCTCACCCATGCCGCAGTTCCAAATCCATATTGCACCAGTACATAAAGGGTAATGATGTTGGCGATACCTGGTTTAACGCCAGGTAAGGGTGACGGGAACATGGCTTCTACTACGTGCAAGCCGATTGCCAATGCGGTTAGTTTGGCAATGTGGTGGTCTTCTTTGGTTGTTTGTATGCTAGTGGTTTTAATAGTTGAGCGAGTCATAAGGTTTGTTTTCGCCTATCAGTTGTAAACTAATTTGGTTAGGTAAACAAATAGCCACTTGCCCTGTATGATTGAGCCAGCCTTGATGGACACAGTATTGATTGGTGCATGGTGACTGCTTAAAGCGCACTTTGCCTTGTGCAATACTAATGTGTGATTCCCCCAATGGACCATGAATATGCAGCTCGCGCGTTTGGTTTAAATCATAAGTGCCTATGATTTTATCTGCTTGGCGAATTTGTAATTGGCTAGCTGGTGAGTTGCTCCAAAGGGTTAGGAATAGGGTGATGACCGTGATTGCGCTGATCATGACAACCAGCCAATCGCCTAATAATAGTTTGCTTTTCTGGCCAAGGTTAATCAATTTGAATGACCTTGACTTGTTTCTCAGCTTGCTGATCTAACCAGTTGAGGCGAGCTTGCATCGGCGTACTGACTTGGATGTGTTTGTCATCAGCAATTATCATAAAGTGTTTAATGCCCATTGCTTTGGCAACCTCCATACGCGCATCTGCTTTGGCAATAAAAATTGGCTTGGATGTCACATCTGATAACACCCCAGCATTGGCTTGTGGTGGAATCAAAACGGTCACCGATTGCATGCCTTGTACGGGATAACCTGTGCTTGGATCAATGACGTGACAATAACGCTTTCCATCTAATTCAAAGAACCGTTGATAATCACCTGAAGTGCCAATGGCCCAGCCACTAGGCAATGCTATTGTGGCAATGGCATTTGGTTGCCGAGGATGTTGAATGCCAACGCGCCAAGGCTTATCAGCGTGTTGACCAACTGCAATAATATTGCCGCCAATATTAATAAGTGCATTGTTAATGTGTTGTTGCTTTAAATAAGCCAATCCAATATCGAGTGCATAGCCTTTGGCATAGCCGCCCAAATCTAGTTGTACGGCTGGATTGGTGCTGTGGATTTGATTGCCATTGATCACAATGTCAGCCATTTGCGGCTCTGCGGCTAGCAAGGACTCAATCGCTTTTGTATCAATCTGATGGGCAACAAAGTGATCATTTTGGAAGCCCCAAAGTTTAATGAGTTGACCAATCGCTGGATTAAATGCACCTGTAGACTGCTCAGATAAACTTTTGATTTCACTTATCATTTGTACAATATCTGGCGCAACTGTCGTCGGGGTTTGACCTGCGGCAAAAGCTTGATTAATGGTGCTTAATTCACTCGGCTGCCACGCGTGCAAACGTTGATGTAACTGGTTATATTGATTGATGATGGCGGTAGCAACTGCTTGTGCTTTTTCATCAGTTTCTCCATAAATAGAGATATCAACCAAGGTGCCAAATACATAGGTTTGAGTATTATAGAGTGGCTCTTTTTGACTGCAACTAACCAGTAGTAATGTAGTGAAGAGTAGAAAAAGTTGGCGCATAAGCGCTACTATAACGCTAGTGCGATTTTGATTCTAGTTTGCTTGTTAATGCATCTAAGAAAATTTGCGCAGGTTTACAATCTGTTTGTGCAGCGATCTCCACGATGTCAGTAGGGCTAGTGACGTTAATTTCAGTTAAATAGTCACCAATGACGTCTAATCCAACAAAAAATAAGCCTTCTGCTTTTAACGTTTTTCCTATCGTGGTGGCGATTTCTCTATCTCGGTCCGATAGTGGTTGTGCTACGCCTTTGCCGCCAGCAGCTAAATTACCGCGGGTTTCGCCTGCTTTTGGAATGCGCGCAAGCGCATAAGGTAGTGGTTCGCCATCAATCACTATAATGCGTTTATCTCCCTGTTTAATGGCGGGTAGATATTGCTGTGCCATAATGGTTTGTTTGCCATACTGGGTGATGGTTTCTAAAATCACGTTAAGGTTCGGATCGTTTTTGGTTAGCCTGAATATGCTGGTGCCACCCATGCCATCTAATGGTTTAACCACAATATCTTGCTGCTTATTTAAAAATGCAATAATCAAATCTGCTTGGCTGGTCACTAAGAATTCGGGACAAAATTGCGGGAATCGAGTGACGGATAATTTTTCGTTCCAACTACGCACGGCGATTGGATTATTCAGCACGTTGCCGCCTTGCTGGTTAGCCAGTTCTAGCAAATAAGTGCTATACAAATATTCATTATCAAACGGCGGATCTTTGCGCATTAAGATAGCATCGAAATCAGTTGGTCTGTTCTCAGTTGTTTCCGATAGTTGATACCAATGATCGCTATTAGAAAATGTAAAACCTTGAGTTCTAAAATGAACCACTTCATTTTTTAAAAAGATGTCCTGCTGTTGGCATACCGATAATTGATATCCGCGTGCAGCCGCTTCGCGCATCATGGCGATACTGGTGTCTTTAGCTAGTGTTAAGCTGGCGTATGGATCAAGGATGAACAGGAGTTTCATGCGGCTAGAGACTCATGCAAAGGGTCGGCATTTTCCAGTTCGATTGCGGCAGCTAATAAAGCTAATCGGGCGACGACGCCATAAGCATAAAAGCGATTAGGAATGGTGTCAGGTGCCCCAGTGCAATCTGGTAAAGTACATGGTTTTTCAAACGCTAATGGGACAAAATGTGCACCTGGTGCATTTAAATTTTCGTCCGCATCACGACTGGTATGAACGCGATAAAAACCACCAATGACAAAGTGATCCATCATATACACAACAGGCTCTGCCACTGCGTTATTAATGCTTTCAAAGGTATAAACACCTTCTTGAATAATGACTTCGGTGACTTGTTGGCCTTCTTTAATGACTGACATTTTATTGCGCTTTTTACGATTGAGTCCGCGCACTTCTTCAGCTGATTTGACCGTCATAATCCCCATGCCATAAGTACCAGCATTGGCTTTAATAATGACATATGGCTCTTGCTCAATGCCATATTCCTCGTACTTTATTTTGATTTTTTTGAGTAGTGAGTCTACTTTAATGGCTAAACATTCTTCGCCTGTGTGGGCATTAAAATCAATGCCTTCGCAACTTTCAAAATAGGGGTTAAGCAACCATTGGTCAATTTTGAGCATATCTGCAAAATCGGCGATGACTTGATTATAGGCAGTGAAATGTTGCGTTTTACGGCGGGTATGCCAGCCAGCATGTAAAGGCGGAATTAAATCTTGTTCTAAGTTTTGTAAAATATCAGGAACACCGCCTGATAAATCGTTATTCAGCAAAATAGCACAACTATCAAAATCCCCTAGAGTTGCGCTTTTAAGTTTAATACGGTTGCCTTCGCGCACAACGGGCTCAATCAGCAAGGTGTTGCCTTCTTGAGCTTCAAATGTTGTTGGTTCGGTAATCTCTGGTGAGATGCTGCCGACTCTGACATCCAAACCTGCTGCTTTTAGCATTTGGCTGAGCGCAATCACATTCTGTAAATAATAAGTGTTGCGTGAATGGTTTTCAGGAATAATCAGTAGACGATGGGCTTCTGGGCAGATTTTTTCAACTGCGACCATCGCCGCTTGTACGCTTAAACTGAGAAATTCAGGATTCAAGTTATTGAATCCTGCTGGAAATAAATTGGTATCGACTGGCGCTAACTTAAATCCACTATTACGCAGATCTACAGAAGCATAGAATGGTGAACTATGTTCTAACCATTGCGTGCGGAACCAGTGCTCAATGTCAGGCATGGATGCCAACATACGTTTTTCTAAGTCTAAAAGGGGGCCGCTCAATGCTGTTGTTAAATGTGGGACCATTCGTATGCTCACTAAAATAAGAGGTTAAATAACATGACCAGCCTGTAAGTCGGCGTGGTAACTACTTCTTACCATGGGGCCAC
>JBFJJY010000079.1:0-6980 GCA_041612055.1 Methylophilaceae bacterium
CACCACCATCGCCAACGCGCCTAATAAAATTGGTCTGAGATGGGTTTTTAGTAGCGGCTTAATTGGCATATTGTGTGTTGCTTGCTCAGCCAATGCTTTAGCAAACGCTGGTGTTTCGGCCAATTTAAACCTTACATACAAACCAACACCGACTAATAATGCGCTGAAGATAAAAGGCAACCGCCAACCCCAGCTTTTAAATTGAGCTTCTGTTAGCCATACACTCAATCCCAAAAAACTTAAGGTTGCCAATAGAAAGCCAACAGAAGGGCCTAATTGTGGAAACATGCCGAACCAGCCACGCTTGCCTTTAGGTGCATGCTCCGTGGCCAGCAAAGCAGCACCGCCCCACTCACCGCCCAAACCAATCCCTTGTCCAAACCGTAGCAAACAAAGTAATAATGGCGCCCAAAATCCTAACGTCGCATAGCCTGGCAATAATCCAATCAGGAATGTCGACATACCCATCACCAGCAAAGAAGCCGCCAATGTGGTTTTGCGACCGACTTTGTCGCCAAAATGGCCAAATAAGATTGCACCAAAAGGCCTTGCAATAAAGGCAAGGCCGAAGGTTAAAAAGGCGTTTAAGGTCTGAACAGCAGGATCACTAGCAGGGAAAAACACTTGGCCAATCACCAAAGCAGATGCCATCGCGTAAATATAAAAATCATAAAACTCGATGGCAGTGCCAATAAAGCTGGCGAATGCTATTTTAGTTGTCGATACTTTTTCCATGTCGCCATCATAAAAGCGCAGACATCAATTGCAAACCTTTATTTTTTGACGACTTGTTCTGCCTCTTTTTGATGTTGCCAACCGCCGCCTAAGGTTTTAAATAAATCGACCGTTGCGGTTAATGTATTTTGACGGCTTTGTACAAAGCTTTGTGTTGCTTCAATGTGGCTACGTTGTGCTTCTAATACATCTAGATAACTTGAGTAGCCTGCTTTATAACGATTCTGCGCTACATCTAACATCGCTAGAGTTGTCGTTTTCTTAGCATCAGCAATTGACTCAATCGCCTTATATTGACGTAAATTGACTAAAGCATCATTCACTTCTTTAAAGGCGGTTGCCACTGTGCCAATATAAGTTTGCAATGCTTGCTTCTCTCTTGCACTGGCTTGGTCAACACGTGCAGATAATGCTCCACCGTTAAAGATAGGTAAGTTTAAACCAAGCCCTAACGTCCAAATACGTGAAGCAGATTTCAATACATCGCTAAGCTCAAGACTCTCGCCACCAAAAGCACCTGTTAAAGAGATGCTAGGATACAGCGCAGCTTTTGCTACGCCAATATTAGCATTTGCCGCAATCAACGCTTGCTCAGCCTGACGTACATCTGGTCGGTTTTCGAGCAACTCTGACGGTAGCCCAGCAGGTGGTATTGGCGGCATGGGCACACTCGCCAAATCTGCTTTATCCAAACTCACTTCTTCTAAGGTCAACAGATTCAAAATATGCTCTGTTAACTTTCTTGTGCGGATTAACTCCTGCTCTTGCAATAACAAGTTATCACGTACTAACGAAGCTTGCTGCACATCTAAGATAGAAACAATGCCACCCTCTTCACGTCTTTTTGCTAACGCTAAACTCTCTTCACTAAAGCTAAGACTTTCTTTCACATTGCTTAATTGTGAATCCAAACTACGGATGTTTAAATAGCTCGTCACCACCAAACTCTCGGTGGAAAGCTGGACGGTTTCTTTTGCATATTGCGTTGCTAAATAATTCGCACGCGCTGCTTCTTTTGTCCGTCTCAACTTGCCCCAAAAATCAATTTCAACGGATGAATTTAAGCTTAAGCTGTAATTATTACGTGGATTTGCAGCAAAAACAGGAAAAATACCTGTTTCTGTCACTCGGTTACGCGTCGCATTGCCGCCTAAATCAACACTTGGCAACAGTGCGGCACCCACTTCACGCATTTGCGCATCAGCCTCTTCAATCCGTGCAACGGCTTGT
This sequence comes from Methylophilaceae bacterium, assembly GCA_041612055.1. GTDB lineage: Bacteria > Pseudomonadota > Gammaproteobacteria > Burkholderiales > Methylophilaceae. The sequence goes on from JBFJJY010000079.1 coordinate 1,966, forward strand.
TTGATATCGCTATTATTCTTAAGCGCTTTATCTACCAGCGCATTAAGTTGCGGATCTTGGTATAAAGTCCACCATTGATCTGGAATCTTAGTCAGCGATGACGCTTCTACTTGCTGATAACTTTCCGGCAATGTCGTTTTAGGTCTTGCATAATCCAATCCTAACATCGCACAACTAGACAATGCCATGGTTAGTGTGATTGCGCTGGTTAATTTTAATAATCGTTTCATTTCGTGCCCTTCTCTTCAACATCAGCACCCTCAATATGACCATGATGTCTGACATGCTTACTATCTGTCAGCCATGTAAAGAATAATGGAATAAAGATTGTGGCCACAAACGTTGCTAATATCATGCCGCCAAACACGCCTGTTCCCATTGACTGACGTGCTGCAGCACCTGCTCCTGTTGCAATCACCAATGGCACGATGCCTAATACAAATGCCATTGACGTCATCACGATTGGTCTAAACCGTAATCTGGCCGCCTCTAACGCAGCTTGTCCAACAGGCATACCTTCTTCCATTTTTTGGCTAGCAAATTCTACAATCAGAATCGCGTTCTTCGCCGCCAAACCAATTAAGGTGATTAAGCCAATCTGGAAATAAATATCATTTGGCATGCCACGGAACAATACGGCTAACAGCGCACCAGTTAATGCAAATGGCACCGCCATAATGACAGCTAGAGGCAATGCCCATGTTTCAAATTGGGCAGCTAAAATCAAGAACACCATAATAATGGCAAAGCCGAATGCAATAAATGCTGCATTGCCAGTGCGCTTCTCTTGATAAGCTTGTCCTGTCCAGTCAATTTTATAGCCTTCTGGTAAATTTGCTTTTGCAATACGCTCTACGATCTTAATCGCATCACCTGAGCTGACACCAGCTGCACCGCTACCAAATATTTTGGCCGATAATAATCCGTTGTAACGCTCAAGCTGCTCTGCACCGACCACATTATGGATGGTGCTTAAGGCCGATAGCTGAATCATATTGCCAGCTGGATTGTCGGCTGTTGGCTGGCTGCGTACATACACCTTGCCTAAGTCCTCTGGTTGCATTCTATACTCAGCTTCTGCTTGCAATTGCACACGATAGGTTCGTCCGTTTTTATTAAAGTCATTGACATAAAATTGACCCATGGTGCTTTGCAAGGTGGTGTAAATATCAGCAATTCTTACGTTAAGCGAAATTGCTTTTGCTTCGTCTACTTCAATTTTAAGTTGTGGTACGTTTGGACGGAAAAAAGTATTCAAGCCAGTCAATGTTGGCTCTGCACGCATGGCGTCCATCAAATTGTTCATGACTTCTGCCAATTTAACTGGATCAGAATCACGCTGACTTTGCACGTACACCTCAAAACCACCAGATGTACCTAAACCTCGAATCGCTGGTGGATTCACCGCAAACCCCATACCATCAGGTTGTTGCATACCGATTCCAGTCACTTTGCCAACCATATCGTCTGCACTTGCACTTCGCGCATCCCAGTCAGTCATTCGCACAAACATGGTCGCAGCATTGGTTTTATTGGCACCAGTAAACAGTTCAAATCCATTAATTGCAAATTCAGAAGCAACTGCTGAATCTTTTGCCACCATGGCACGAATATCCTCTGTTGTTTTCGTCGTTCTTGCCAATGTTGCATTGTCTGGCATTACTACTACGGTAATGATATAGCCCTGATCTTCTGGCGGCACCAGACTGCCAGGCACAATACGGAATAGCAATATCATCGCCAGAACAAAACCACCAAAAGCAATAGAGCCAATAATTTTATGGCGCAAGGTTAAGTCAACGATATCCGTATAAAACTTGGTTAAGCGATTAAAGCCACTATTAAACTTTTTGAAAAAAGCACTTTCTTGCTCATGAGAACCTTTTAAAATCATGGCGCACAGTGCAGGTGTTAATGTCAGTGCTACTACACCCGAAATCACCACAGCAATCGCGACAGTAATCGCAAATTGACGATATAACTGACCAGCAATACCGCCTTGGAAAGCCACTGGGACAAACACGGCACAAAGCACTAGCACAATCGCAACCACTGCAGCCGAAACTTGACTAATTGACTTAATCGCAGCGGGCAACGGTGCCAGCCCTTCTTCTTTCATCAATCGTTCTGTGTTTTCCAATACCACAATCGCATCATCGACCACAATACCAATGGCTAGAATCATGGCAAACAATGTAAGCAAGTTAATGGAAAATCCAAAAATATAAAGACCTGCAAACGTACCAATTAATGAAATGGGCACAGCAATGATTGGAATAATCGTCGCACGCCAGCTTTGTAAGAATAAAAACACCACCAACACCACCAACACCAATGCTTCGGCAAAGGTTTTAAAAACTTCATCAATGGTCGAGCTAACAAAGTCACTGGTATCGTAAGGAATAGCGTAAGTCATGCCCTCTGGGAAACTTTCCTGCAGTTCGCTTAACTTTGCTTTGATTGCACTGGCCGTGTCTAAAGCATTTGCGCCACTTTGCAAGAACACCAAAACTGCCACACCGGTTTGACCATTTAAGGCAGATGAGGCATTGTAGGTTTGCGCACCCAACTCTATTCGCGCCACATCTTTAAGATATAAAATACCATTTGGCCCATCTGCACGCACAATGATATTGCCAAACTCTGCTGGATCAACTAAACGACCTTTTGCCGTTACTGTATAAATCAATTGCTGCGTGGCAGGCGCTGGATCCGCACCGATTTTACCTGCCGCATATTGATTATTTTGTGCGCCAATAGCAGATGCAATATCAGTGGTGCTGACGCCTAATTGTGCCATACGGTCTGGTCTTAACCATATCCGCATAGAGTAATCTTGACCACCAACAATCGTAGCACTGCCAACACCTTTGATTCTTTTCAGTTCATCCAATACATTCAATGTACCGTAATTGCTGAGGTATAGACGATCATGTTTTGGATTGGTGGATGTCAACATCGCTGCCATCAAAATATCATTCGATTTTTTTTGTATGGTTAACCCATTGCGGCGCACTTCATCTGGTAAGCGAGGTGTAGCAATATTGACACGGTTGCTCACATTAAAGGTTGCTTGATCAATATCAGTACCAATATCGAATGTTGCCGTAATCACCAAAGTACCGCTGGAGTCAGCGCTAGAATTAAAATATAAAAGATTATCAACACCACTCAGTTGCTCTTCAATCGGGGCAGCCACTGTTTTAGATAGCGTATCGGCACTAGCACCAGGATAGCTGGCTGTAATTTGCACGGTTGGCGGTGCAATTTCAGGATATTGCGCAATCGGCAGCTGAAAGGCAGCAGCCAAACCAGCTAGTACAATAATGATGGATAATACTGAGGCAAATATAGGCCTAGTAATAAAAAACTTGGTCATGATTAATTTACCTATCGTTAGTTAACTTCGTTAGAAACAGCCTCAGCGCTTGCCTCTGGCTTTTGTCCCGCAGCTGGTTTTGGTGTGACTGGCGCACCAGGACGCACTTTAATTAAGTTATCAATAATGACTTTGTCACCTTGTTTAAGACCATCCAAAATAACCCAATCTTGTCCGCTCCAACCACCCGCTTTTATTGGTCGAATAGTGGCAACCGTTTTACCTTGTTTATCCTGCTCTGCGACATAAACATACTTACCCTGATCATTAGTTAATACAGCCGCTTGAGGTAGCAAAAAGACGCCATCATTATTACCCGTGGTAACACGTATGCGAACAAACTGGCCAGGAATGAGTTTTTTATCTGCATTTTTAAACTCTGCACGCAACTGTTGCGTGCCCAATGTTGGGTCTATGCTGCTAGCCGAAAAGTTTAATTTTCCAGACTCAGCATATTTGGTGCCATCTGGCAAAATAAGATCGATGCCCTGCACAGTTTCATCTGTCAGCATACCGCCTAATTGCGCCAGTTCAGAATCAGACAAACTAAACCGCACCCAAATTGGTGAGGTTTGTACAATGGTGGTTAGTAAGCTGGTATTGGCACTGACTAATGCACCTTCTGAATAGAGAAAACGACCTGCCATCCCACTGGCTGGTGCTCTTACTCTGGCATAAGACAGATTCAGTTCCGCCTCATGCAAAATGGCATTGTATTGCTGCAAGCTTGCATTTGCCATTGCTTGATCAGAAACCGCATTATCATATTCTCGTTGGCTAATCGATTTAGTTTCTAACAATTGTTTTAGCCTTGCTGCTTCTCTTTGTGTTTGCACTAAACGCGCTTTTTGTTGAGCCAGTTGCGCGCTAGCCTGTGAGACTTGCATTTGATAAGGGACAGGATCAATTAAAAACATAGGTTGCCCCTCTTTAATTTGCGCCCCTTCTTCAAACAATTTTTTTAATAAAATGCCACCCACGCGCGGTCTGACTTCCACTTCTTTCGCACCTTCCGTTTGCGCCACAGCTTCTGTTTGGATGGGTACAGTTGTTGGCTGCACTTCCAATACACTCACGGGCATTGCAGGCATCGCAGGCGCTTGTTGGGCATCTTCATTTTTTCCACAAGCCACCATCAAAGCAGTGATTGCGAAAGCGAGTATTGTGTATTTCGTTTGATGAATTAGATTAACCATTGCTGCCTCTGGGATTATTTTAAAATTTAAGTTCTGCTTGCATACATACAAGATTGAATGTATATTATATACAAACATGAATGTATGTAAATAGGTTTCACAAAAGATTCACGAAAAAATTATGGTACGCAAAACTAAAGAAGATGCAGAAATAACACGTCAACGCATTATTGATGCGGCGCGCGAAATGTTTCTAACAAAAGGAGTGAGCAATTCTAGTTTAGAAAAAATTGCTCAACATGCCGGGGTCACCAGAGGCGCCGTTTATTGGCACTTTGAAAATAAAACAGAATTATTTCACGCCATGCGCGAGCAAGTTTTTCTACCGCTAATTGATCGGATAGATGCCACTCTACTGGCTAGCCACAGCGAAAAAAATCCATTAACCCGCATTGAAAACTTTTTGCTCGACACCATTCACTTATTGAATAAAGACCAAG
>JBFJJY010000080.1:0-6969 GCA_041612055.1 Methylophilaceae bacterium
TGCTGAAGGCGTCGAAACAGAAGAGCAGAGGGAATGCTTAATGAATCTAGGCTGTAGTCAATTTCAAGGATACTTGTATACTAAACCACTTCCGCTAAGTGATTTTGAGACATATTTTCAACAATTTAACCTGAAAGAGATTCCAATAAAATAATATAAATGCAATCCATACTTTTTTGATAAAAAACTTGTTAAAAACAACTCTTTGATCTTACTATTAGATGCAATGCTCTTTTAAAGCTGTTATTGAGGTCCTGCAATAAACCAGATGAGTAAGCCTAAAACTGGCAATACTAAAATTAATACAGTCCAAAATACTTTAGCCCCATTGCTAGCACCACTTTGAAATACTTTCAAAATGGCCCATACATCAAATATAAGGATTATTAATCCAAATAAACCACCAATTTCTAAGCCCATAATATTATCTCCTAACCAACGCTATTGTTATTAATAAGCCCCCTCTTACTAAAGACGGGGCTTTGATCAACTTAATGAATAATCAAGTTAATGGCAGTTTTTATCAGACTGTTTTTCCCATTCAGTAATTTGCGCTTCCGCTTCTGATTTGCTCAAGCCATATGCGGCTTGAATTTTACCCGCCAACTCATCACGTTTTCCTTCAATGACATCAATTTGGTCATCGGTCAGCTTTCCCTATTGTTGTTTAACTTTACCTTTTAATTGTTTCCAGTTACCTTCAAATTGGTCTTTATTCATGACAGCTCCTCTAAGTGATTAAATCAATTGCTTATTGAGATCAAATAATTTGACATGACTAATTCATCTCAATATTGATATTTAACCTTAAACAAACACAAAGTTTGATGGGGCAGACTCCTAATCTTGTGTAAGAAAGCTCTTACACAAATCGGTTGTTTAATGTATAAATTAATATACATATGATTTGCGCGACAAATCACAATGGAATCCATGGCTGCCGTGGCAGAAACCCGCGACCCAGAGACGGGAGCCCACATTAAGCGAACCCAATATTATGTCAAAGCAATTGCATAAAAATTAAAATCTAATGGGTTATATACGGATATTTTGACGGATGATTATATTCATCTTTTGTTCGTATCTGCTCCGCTGCATGACATTGGGAAGGTAGGGGTGCCTGATCATATTTTACTCAAGACAGGTAAGTTAACCAGCGAAGAGTTTGAGCTGATGAAAAAGCATGCTGAATACGGTAGAAATATCATTCACAGTGCATCTCAAAAAATTGAAGGCGATAATTTCCTTATTATTGCCGGTGAAATCGCCTTAACGCATCATGAAAAATGGGATGGAACCGCCTATCCATCAGGTCTTTCAGGGCAGGATATTCCGCTGTCTGGTCGCATTATGGCGGTTGCCGATGTCTATGACGCGCTCATCAGTAAACGTTGCTATAAATCACCTTACCCGCATGAAAATGCGGTTCGGATGATGAAAGAAAAAAATGGGAAAATATTTGATCCAGCAATCTTATCGGCATTTCTCAGTATTGATGCAGAAATTCAGACAACCGCAGCCACATATCGTGACGACAATGAACAGGTGCTAGGCGATTGTTAATCTATGTAGATGCCGTGTATAAAGCCGTGTATAAAAATGTTGAATATGGTTAGCTAAAGACAGAACAAATGACAGGTATGCGTTAAATATTTTTAGTTAACTTTGTTATTCATTAATGTGATAATGTGAGCTCATGTTCTAAAGTTATTTCAACTTTAGGTTCATACTATAAAGGGGCTTTTTTATGATGATGATTAAACGTTTTTTAGGTGCATTTTTAGCGACTTCAATTTTATTTACAGGAACGATTCAAACTGTACAAGCAGCCATGATTAGTACTGCGCAAGTAGCAGACACCGCGATGATGGGGAGTAGCAGCCATGATGATCGAGAGAAAATTAATAGCATGCTTTCTCGTGAGGATGTGCAGTCAGAGCTAGTTGCACGTGGAATTGATCCTATTGAAGCACAGTCACGTGTTGCACAGTTGTCAGATGATGAAGCAAGTTCATTGGCTTCGCAGTTGGATAAAGCACCTGCTGGTGGCAGTATTATCGGCGCTATTGTATTGGTCTTCTTTGTGTTGTTATTGACAGACATTCTTGGTTTTACCAAAATTTACCCATTCACACGTTCAATTCGTTAAATCTCAATCCCAAGCGCTATCAATTGTCTGTAGCGCTTAATTGCGAAGAACTAGAACAATGAAAGCCAACATTTATTTTATTTGGATGTTGGCTTTTTTGTATTTATTGAGTGGTTGTGCGGCAACAGGCGTGCGTGAAGTCGTCGGTAATAAACAGTTAGTAAGAAAAATTGAATTAACGAATACGCCTTTTTTTCCGCAAGAATTATATCAATGTGGCCCTGCTGCATTAGCAACCGCATTAAATGCAGTCAACATCCAAGTAACACCAGAGCAACTCACCCCAGAGGTTTATATCCCGAGTCGTCAAGGTAGCTTACAAATTGAAATGTTGGCTACCGCAAGACGTCATGGTGCCATCGCGATTCAAATTCCACCTCAGCTAGAATCGCTACTGCAAGAAGTTGCAGCTGGTAATGTGGTTGTGGTGATGCAGAACTTAGGGCTGTCATGGGTACCATCATGGCATTATGCAGTAGTAATTGGTTATGACCTCGATCAAGAACGCATTTGGTTGCGCTCAGGCACATTTAAACGTTTTGAAATGACGTTAAGTGCGTTTCAACGAACTTGGGCGCGTAGCGAGTATTGGGCATTTACTGCGTTACCTCCAGATCAACTGCCTGTAAGTGCTTCAGCAGATGCAGTCGCAACAGCACTTGTGCCATATGAAAAAAATGCAACTATAGCTGCAAGAAAAATTGCTTATCAGACTGCAGTAGACAGGTGGCCAAATCATCTTGTGCTGCTAATCGGTTTGGGAAATAGCGCTTATGATGAGGGAGATTTACCTTTAGCAGCCAAAGCATTTCAACAAGCGATTGAAGCACATCCAAATTCAGCTTCAGCCTATAATAATTTAGCGAATGTGTTGCTTGCGCAAAAAGACTTTGCAAATGCAGAGCAGACCGCTGAAAAAGGATTGGCATTAGTAAAAAATGACGAAAAATTAAAATCACAAATCCAGCAAACTTTAATTGAAATTAGAGCAACTCACAACGCATTTTCTCGTTAATAGACTGGCTTCTGTATTGAGCTAATGGAATTGGACATTCATCATTAGGTCGATTGTGATACAGAGCAAAACTCACATCACTGCAAGGTTTATTTTGGTTGGTGGCCAGAACTGGAGTTGAACCAGTGACACGCGGATTTTTAACTGTTAAAAATAGCCATTTTATCAAGCGTTAAGGCCTGCCATCACTCATTAAGTCTCGCCAGAACGTGACAATCCTGTCACGTTTATAATTATTGCTTACGAGGGTCATCTGCAGGATTGGTATAAGTAATACCCCAAGGCCCAGTGGCAATTAGCTCAACAATTGTTTCTTCATCCATGGTCCAAACATAATGTGTGTGGCCGGTAGGTAACACAAAGCTAGATCCAGCCTCTAAGATCTCACCTTTATTTACATCAAAGGTTTTACCCATACCATTGCCCAGCTTTCCTTTTAGAACTGTGATAACTTCAGCATATGGATGTGTGTGTGGAGGGATAGGATAATTTCGTGGAAATTTTAGCCATGCAATAAAAACGCCCTCTTTGCTAGGGTCTCCAACTAAAATTACACTTTTGGCCCCCTGAGGTAGTATTGGCTCATCTTGCCATTTAACTGTATCGGGTGTAAATGACTGCATGGAGTCAGCACTCATACGGTCAATTTTGTCCTGAGCAAAGACCGTGCTTGTGGAACAAAAAATGGTTGCTACTAATATTAAACTTCTCATCATTATTCTCCCTTCTAAAAAACTTATTAAATAAGATTTAGATAACTGTTTAGGTTTGCGCTTGACTATAAGCATGTATACAGCCTTGTATACATGTGTTACATAATGCTATAGGTTTTTATAAAAATATTAAGCATTTCCATGAATCTGAAATCAAGATTACAGTGAATGATATAGGTTGTTATATAGTCATTTATATTTGAAACTTAGGCTAGATTGCATTTAGAACTTTATCAATTTTAACGTTGTCACGTTAACATCATAAGTATGTGATTTAAAATGAAGTAGTTAGGATTTTCAGCTTTAAAAAGGGTGTTTAATTAAATGATAAGGCCCGCCATCATTTGTTAAGCACTCGTTAGTGCGTGAAAATTTTGTCATGTTTATATTTTGGAAATTAAGCAGATTCCAGAATGGCTCAATTTAATATCGAATAAGATTCAATCTTGGGTTAAGCTAAGTTTTAATCCAATTCAAACTCACCTATCATTTTCCGCTATGATTGTTATTTGTTAAGTTGTTAATATAAATTTGTTATAGCAACATCTAATAGGTAAGATATCAAGCATATAATAGATAAAGGAATACTCTATGGTTTCTCAGACTTTAGCACAAGATAATCTTTATCTATACTTTAAGCGGTTTTCCCTTTATACAAGTTTGATTGTCGCTATTGCAGGCGCTACAGTCTTGGTTGGTTGGCATTTTGATATTGTCTTTCTAAAACGTATTCTTCCTAACATGGCATCGATGAAAGTGAATGGAGCCATTGGATTTGTTTTGCTATCTGTATCTGTTTTGCTCATTTCAGATCTACATAAACGCAAACGATTGTATACGTGGATAGGCAATTTCTTCGCTACATTAGCCATCTTGATTGGAGCGCTGACAATCGTTCAATATGTCTTTGATATCAATATTGGTATTGATAACTTATTTTATCAAGATACGCCGCGACCAGGGCGACTAAACGCTCCAGGCCGTTTATCTCATGTTTCTGCCATTTATATATTAGCGACAGGCTTTGCAATATTGCTAGTTAACTCTCGGGACAGAAATGCAGTAATCGCTGCTCAGTATTTAGCATTAATCGGAACAATGAGTGGGCTGATGTCGTTATCTGGATATATGTATGAAGTAAAGATTTTATATAGTGTTTTTCCATACTCATCTGTCGCATTACATACCTCTATCTTATCTATTTTATTAGGACTGAGCATACTGACAAATAATCCGAGCAAAGGCCTTATGCGCATTATTTCAGATGAACATCATGGTGGTTTTATGGCTCGAAGACTATTGCCATTTGGATGCATTGGCCCTTTAATTATCGGTTGGCTAGTGCTGGAAGGGGAACATCAAGGTTTTTATGATAGTAATCTAAGACCAGCTATTTTTGCTACTACCAGCGCAGTGGTTGTAACCATTGTAATTTGGTGGACAGCGCGTACCTTAAATAGGCTTGATAGAGAAAAGCAAGAATCAGAAAGCAGAGTAATGGAAGCCGATGATAAGATGGTTTTTATGGCGTTGCATGATGAGCTGACCAAGTTGCCCAACCGCCGCTTGCTGCTACAACGTGTAAAAGAAATTTATGGTCCTGGGGTAAGAAAAAATAAGCGCATGTACGGCGCACTTTTGTATATTGATTGGGATAATATTAAGGCGCTAAATGATAAAGAAGGGTTTAAAGTAGGTGATGAATTATTAGTCCAAATTGCAAACCGAATAACTATGAGCGTTCGAGAGGCCGATTTCGTGGCAAGGTATGGCAATGATGAGTTTACTGTATTGCTTGATAGTTTAAGTACTCATGAAAATGAAGCAGTTGCTTTGGCAGAAAAAACGGCTAGAAAAATTCTGGCAACACTTTCCCAAACTTACGTAATAGGCAAGATGGCTTACAATGGTACTGCTTGCATTGGTATTAGTATATATAGTAATCAAGATGGCCACACAGACGATCTATTAAAAAGAGCTGAATTTGCAAACAGTCAAGCTAAGGTTATAGGTAAAAATACGGTTTCTTTTTTCGATCCAATCATGCAGTTTCATTACAAAGAGCGTTTGGCACTAGAAAAAGACCTGCATACGGCCTTGCTAGAAAAACAGTTTGAACTCCACTATCAAATGCAAGTTTATCGTAATGGACATATTCATGCAGCTGAAGTATTGATTCGTTGGCGGCATCCGACACGTGGCATGGTGTCACCTATGGAGTTCATCTCTGCTGCAGAGGCGAGTGGACTTATTATTCCGATAGGGCAGTGGGTGTTAGAAACCGCTTGCGAACAACTTAAAATTTGGCAAAGTGACCTACGTACCAAATTTATCAAACTTGCAGTTAATGTTAGTGCAAGTCAATTTCAATCAGAAGACTATGTTGAGCAAGTAGCCAAAGTGATCAAAAAAAGTGGAATAGATCCCAATATGCTTGACTTAGAGCTGACCGAGAGTATGGCCTTGGCAGATATTGAGACAGCAGTTTATAAAATGCATGAACTTAAAGCAATGGGGCTGCATTTGTCATTTGATGATTTTGGGACTGGTTATTCATCATTGTCATACTTATCAAGGCTCCCATTAGATAAATTAAAGATTGATCAATCTTTTACTAATAATATTGAAAAAAATACTAGAGATACTGTTATTGTAAGGTCCATTATTAATATGGCACAGACTCTTGGATTTGAAGTCATTGCGGAGGGTGTTGAGACAGAAGAGCAGCTGAGGTTTTTAAATAAGCATGGCTGCCCAGTTTATCAAGGTTATTTTTTTAGTAAACCACTACCCTTAAAAGAGTTTGAGGAAATACTCCTTAGTGAAAAGAAATTTAAACCTATTTTTTAATGGTTTTAAGGCTTCGCTTAAACTAACAACTCATTTATTTAACACTGAATCACTTTAAGTATATCCAAGCGCATAACAAAGATGACATTCAAAACCAATACGGAACAACTAATTCAGAAAGAATAAGAATCCTTCTAAATATATGGCCAAACCATGAAATAGAATTTGATATTCTAGGAAGTTCAGAGCTCAATAATTAACGGTAAGGTGATTAAATTGCCTTTTTAAAATATGCCGATAAA
>JBFJJY010000081.1:0-6886 GCA_041612055.1 Methylophilaceae bacterium
AGTGTTTTGGTGGAGGTAAGCGGGATCGAACCGCTGACCCCTTGAATGCCATCCAAGTGCTCTCCCAGCTGAGCTATACCCCCGATTACTACAACCAAATTTTTAAACTCGGCCTTCTTTAAACTGGCGTCAATTCAAAGAAGGCGCAATATTAATGACGGGCGCGGCGCTTGTCAATGCTTTTCTAACAATCTTTACAGATTTGTTACCTTAACCACGAATATTTGAATTAGATTCGAATTGCGTTAAATCAACACGTGGTTGTGGCTGCCAGCCTGGTTTGCGATGCTCTGCGACGACATTGGTAAACACGCCACCACGTACGTAAAATTTGGCGGTTATCCGCATAAACTTAGGCTGTGTTGCCTCCACAAGGTCATCTAAGATGCTGTTTGTGACCGCTTCATGGAAGCAGCCTTCATCACGAAATGACCACATATAGAGTTTTAAGCTTTTGAGCTCAACGCAAAGCAGATCAGGGATGTAATCAATATAAATAACCGCAAAATCTGGTTGGCCTGTTTTTGGGCATAAGCAGGTGAATTCTGGGATTTCCATATGAATATGAAAATCACGGCTTTGGTTAGGATTAGGAAATGTTTCTAATACCTTTGTGGGTTGTGCAGTTGGTTTGCCGCCTAGTGTTTGTGTGTTCATCATGTTCTATCGATTAAATTGCAGATTTTGGCTGTAAAAACCGTTATTATAACGCTTAAAATTAAAACTTATTCTGAACATTCAATTTGCGTTTAACTCATCTAAAACTTGCTGGCTTTAAATCCTTTGTTGATCCGACGACGGTTCATTTGCATGGACAGCGTGTCGGCGTTGTTGGCCCCAATGGTTGCGGCAAATCAAATGTGATGGAGTCTGTACGCTGGGTGTTGGGAGAGTCGTCTGCTAAAGAGATGCGCGCTGATGCCATGGATGCGGTCATTTTTAATGGCTCATCAAATCGCAAGCCAATTTCACGTGCCAGTGTTGAGTTAATATTTGACAACAGTCTGGGTGGCGCAAGTGGGGAGTGGAGTCAATACGCTGAGATTTCTGTCAAAAGGGTGATTGAGCGCCAAAAAGGTTCGACTTACTATATCAATAACACCGCAGTGCGCCGTCGCGATGTGGCGGATTTGTTTTTGGGAACGGGGCTTGGCGGCCGTGCTTACGCGATTATTGGTCAAAATACCATTTCACGCATCGTTGAAGCTAAGCCAGAAGAATTGCGCATTTTTTTAGAAGAAGCGGCGGGCATTAGTAAATATAAAGATAGACGACGCGAGACTGAGCTGCGTTTGCGCGATACACGAGAAAACTTAACGCGTGTTGAAGATATTTGTCGTGAATTGCAAAAACAAATCACCAAACTGCAATCGCAAGCGGTTGTGACGCAAAAATATCATGCGATGCATGAGTCACTTAAATTAGCAGAAGGCCAATATTGGCTGCTAAAAAAACGTGATGCGAGCAATGAGTGGGAAAAAGCAAAAGCAACGGTTGAAAAGCGTGTGATTGAACTAGAAGCACAGACCGCAGAGTTGCGCAAAAGTGAAACGGGCTTAGAAACGAGTCGGCAAGCTTATTATCAAGCAGGAGAAGCAATCAATAAAGCACAGGCGGCTTATTATGAAGCTAATGCAGAAGTCGCTAACTTGGAGAACCAAGTTAAGCAGAATGCAGAAGCGCGTGATCGAATGAGCTTGCAATTGCAACAATTAGATGAGTCGCTTGCACGTAATGCCAAAATAAAAGCAGAATCTAATGATAAGTTAACGCAACTGAATGTTGCATTAGCTGCAGCAAATGAAAAAGAACAAGCGGCTCGCATTGCATTGGAAGATTTAAAACGTGATTTATCACAAGTGCAAGCTGATTATCAGAACGCAGTAGAAAAAATGCAATCAAGCGCGCAAGCTTTGTTAACAGCTAAGCAACGTATCCAAATTGATAGTAATAATATTCAGCACTTGAATCAAACAATTCAAGAGAGCGTTGCCCAAGTTGAACGTTTCGAGGCGGCGCTTACACAGCTAGAAATGCCGGATGCAAAAGCAGTAGAAGCAGCACAGCAATCACTTGCAAAAGCGCAGCAAGCCGTGACTAACATCGAGCAAGCAATCCAAAAATTGCGTCATAATGAACATGAATTACAAGCAAAAATAACCCAGCTACGCGAACAGCAACAGCAGGCACAACGGGTATTTGGTCAAGCCGAAGCAGAAGTGCATTCCCTTGAAAAAATTCAGCAATCCGTTAACTCAGAGAGTGGATTAGCCAACTGGTTAGCCAGTCAAGGTTTGCAAAATAATGCGCGTCTATGGGAAAAAATTAAAATTGATGAGCTTTGGAGTGTTGCGCTAGAAGCGGTGTTAGGTGAGCGCTTAAATGCATTGTTAGTTGAATCGCCAGCTAATGACAGACCGCCAAGTGCATTGGTTGTTGGATTTTCTGGACGCAAGGTGCAAGCAGCAAAGACAAATGCGAGCTTAACCCCTTTAATTCATCTGATTAAAGATTGCCCGCCTGAATTTCAATCATTACTGAATGACTGGCTTGCAGGAGTTTATCTGCTCAATGATGGTGAGCATGGTGTGAAAGCAAGCGAATCATTAATGCCAGGGGAACAATTAGTCAATCAGCGGGGCGATATTTTTAGCCTTGGTGGTGTGGTTTACCATGGTAAAAATACACATCTACATGGCGTAATAGAACGTCAGCAACGGTTGGCGGAATTAAAAAAATCATTGCCTAATTTGCAACAAGCGGTAACAAAAACAGTTAGTCAATTGCAGGCGGCAGAGGCTGAGATTTCGCAAAATAGAGTATTACAACAACAAGAAGGTAGTCAGCTCAAATTGGCGATGCAAGCTTTGCATCAACATCAGCTCGAGATTTCTAAACTTGAACAGTTGCGTGAATCGACGATAGCGCGTGAAAAAAATCTAAAGGCGGACATCGAAGCAGCAAAAACTCGCCATGAACAACAGATTAGCAATGTTCAGTTGAAAGAAGCTGCTTTATTAGAAATGACGACAGGAATTCATCAGTTGGAGACTGTTAAAACAGCTGATGAAAATGCCAAACATCAAGCTGAACAAACATTTAATAACTTGCGCGATGCGATAGCAGAAGCTGAGAAAAAGCATCAGCAACTCAGTTTTGATATTAAAATTATTAATAATAATATCAATGAGATAAATAATAAAATTAATGTAATAAATGAAGAAGAAAAAGCATTTTATTTACGTAAAGCTGAAGCAGAGCAAGCATTAAACATGACGCCAATGGAAACATTGAAGGCCAATCTAAGTCAAGCCGTGACAGTCAAACAAACGCGAGAAGTAGCGCTATCGGAAGCAAGAAATCAATTAGAGGCCCAAGAGGCGGAGTTGAAAGAGTTAGAGCGTTTGCGTATGCAACACGAACAGCAGCTGAATCCGATGCGAGATCAATTAGAACAAGGGCGTTTAAACGAGCAAGAAGCCAGGTTATATTTTGAGCAATGCCAAACGGGCTTGCAAGAAAATGGCATGGACGAAAAAATACTGATGCAAGGTCTAGACGAGCACTCAAAAGCCAGTGCTTATGCAGATAAAACCAGTCAATTGCAGCGTGATATTGAACGACTAGGGCCAGTTAATTTGGCAGCAATACAAGAGCTAGATAGTGAATCAGAAAGAAAAACATACCTAGATAGCCAAATGCAAGATTTGATTGAAGCGAGTGAAACGTTAGAAAGTGCGATTAATAAAATTGATCGAGAGACCCGTGAAAAGCTATTAACTACTTTTAATGAAGCCAATCAGTATTTTGGTGAATTATTTGCTACGCTATTCGGTGGTGGCCAAGCTAAGTTGGAATTGCTTGGTGAGGAGATTTTAGACACTGGTTTACAAGTATTTGCCCAACCGCCAGGTAAAAAGAACACCACCATCCAGCTATTATCTGGCGGTGAAAAAGCGCTGACTGCGTTAGCGTTGGTTTTTGCCTTGTTTAGGTTAAATCCGGCACCATTTTGCTTGATGGATGAGGTGGATGCACCACTGGATGACAGCAATACCGAGCGTTTTTGTGCAATGGTGAAAAAAATGTCGGAAAGAACACAGTTCTTGTTTGTTAGTCATAATAAAATTACCATGGAAATTGCACAGCAACTGATTGGTGTCACCATGCAAGAATCTGGTGTTTCGCGAATTGTGGATGTGGATATTGATGCGGCGTTACAAATGCAACTTGTCTAGAGATACAATACCTAGAATAAAGTAATATTCTTTATCCATTTAACTTAACCTTTACAACCAATTAGAAGTAAAATTAAACAATGTCAGACTTATACATCGCACTCATTACCCTAGGAATCATTATTATTGTTGCTGTTATTATTTATAACGGACGGCAAGAAAAGAAGCTGCGCAACAAGATTTCTCACGATTTTATTGTTCCGCAAAAAGATGTATTAGTTGAAGATTTTTATGTAGATACGGATGCTTTAGTCGATGAAACCTTTGCCGACGATGCGCGTAAAGCTGAGATTGTTGAGCAGTTAAATACAACGGAAACAAATGAAACTGCCACAACAAATCCAAATGACAGTGTAGATGAACTGCCGCAAGCTGTCGAAACGGCTAAAGCGAATGATCAAGAGAGTGAAGTTTCTTTAAATGAATCGATACAAAATCAGCCAAAAACCGTTAGTGACGCTGTTGAACGCAGTGACGTTACCCCTCCACTAGATACAGCAAATATTGCCTCACTACCAAGTGAAGTGCACGAAGAAGTCGATTTAATTGCACTGATCACAGCGACAAAGCCGATGAATGCACAGGCATTGCTTAATATGAAGCAAGAGATATTAAAAGATATTGGTGTGCTGACCATGATACATGGCGCAGACGCGAGTCAATATTGGCATCGCATCGATGAGAACGTTAAGCAAAATGAATCATTCAAAAAAGTTGTTTGTAGCCTACAACTTGCCGACCGGCGCGGACCTGTTCCTAAATCAGTGATTAATAAATTTCAGTTTGCCATGGAAGCCATTGGTGTTGAGTTTGAAGCTTATGTTGATTGGCAAGAAGCAGGTGATCCTGCGCAGCGTGCTGTTGAGTTAGACGCTTTTTGCATGAATGTTGACCAATTGGTTAGTTTACATTTGATACAAGGCAAAACACCGATTCACGGTACTAAATTCAAAGGGTTGGCCGAAGCAAACGATATGCAATTAGAAAATGGCAAGTTTTACTGTTTTGATGAAAAAAACAAAGGCCAAGTGCTGTTTACCTTGATAAATGCGGATGAACAGCCGTTTACTGCTGAAAGTTTAAGGCTAAATATCGTAAGAGGGGCCACATTTCAAATAGAAGTGCCTAAATTGGTTAACTGCGAACAGACATTTAATCGAGTGGTTTTGGTTGCGCAGCAAATGGCAAACAGTATTGGCGCACAAATGGTAGATGATAATCAACGACCACTGGGCACAACACAAATAGAAAAAATTAGACAACAACTGAAAGTGATTCATACTGCAATGGTAGAACGTCAAATTACCCCTGGCAGTAACATCAGTCAGCGTTTATTCAGCTAAGCATGGCAACGATAGAAGCGGCGCGTCAGCAGATAGCGGAGCTAGTCGCTAAAATAGCGCAATATGACGACGAATATTATTTGCTTGATGCCCCATCCATTACTGATCAAGAGTATGACGGCTTATACCGTCAATTGCTTGATTTAGAAACACAATTTCCCCAACTCATTTCTCCTGACTCGCCAACTCAGCGTGTAAGCGGTAGCGCGTCAGAACAGTTCAGTAGCGTGCAACATCGACAAGCAATGTTGTCTTTAAATAACGTTTTTAGCGATGAAGAGTTACTGGCCTTTGATAAACGTATTCGTGAGGGGCTAGGTGTTGCATCTGTTGAATATGCAGTTGAACCTAAATTTGATGGTTTAGCGATTACTTTGACATACGAACATGGTCAGTTTGTTCAAGGTGCGACTAGAGGTGATGGCTACACGGGAGAGAATGTCACTCATAACTTACGTACCATCAAAACAATCCCTACAAAATTAGCCATTGAAAACCCGCCAGCACTATTGGAAGTTCGCGGTGAAGTGCTGATGTTTAAGCAGGATTTTGAACGCTTAAATGCGGCTCAAGCGAAATCAGGTGGCAAATTATTTGCGAACCCACGTAACGCTGCGGCTGGGAGTCTACGCCAATTAGATGCCGAGATTACGGCAACGCGACCATTAAGCTTTTTTGCTTATGGCTTGGGTGAAGCCAAGGGCATTCCAGCTTTAAAATCACATGCAGAAGCCATGGATTACTTGACACAATTACATTTACCCGTTTGTGATTTACGAACGACTGTTGTTGGTTATGATGGACTAAAAACCTATTATGATCGTATCGGCAATCAACGTGCTGGTTTAGCTTTTGATATTGATGGTGTAGTGTATAAAGTGAATGCTTTTGCACAGCAAAATGAATTAGGTTTTGTCTCACGTGCACCGCGTTGGGCAATCGCCCATAAATTTCCAGCAGAAGAGGCGACAACGCTAGTAGAAGATATTACGGTACAGGTGGGTAGGACAGGAGCCATTACGCCCGTAGCGCGCCTTAAACCTGTGTTTGTAGGCGGTGTTACTGTGACGAACGCAACCTTGCATAACGAAGATGAAATGTTACGCAAAGACATTCGCATTGGAGACACTGTGATTGTACGCAGAGCAGGGGATGTGATTCCTGAAGTCGTTGTTGTTTTGCCTGAGCATCGTCCTGCGGATGCACGACGCTTTACCATGCCAACACGCTGTCCTGAATGTGATTCGCATATCGAGCGCCCAGAAGATGAAGCGGTTGCGCGTTGCACTGGCGGCTTATATTGCC
>JBFJJY010000082.1:0-6862 GCA_041612055.1 Methylophilaceae bacterium
CGTACCGTGACCGAGTTGAAGGGATCAGAAACCACATTGGCTGTGAAAAAATACTTTGCGCGAAATTTGCCAGAGTTTGGTTGGGATGTTTACAGCGTTACACTCAATAAAGCACGTGTGGAGCCACATTTGCAATCAAAAGAGGGTAAGAAGAAGCTCTATAATTACTTGGCAAGATTCATTTTAGAAAAATCCCATTTTCAGAGGATTTG
This sequence comes from Methylophilaceae bacterium, assembly GCA_041612055.1. Lineage (GTDB taxonomy): Bacteria > Pseudomonadota > Gammaproteobacteria > Burkholderiales > Methylophilaceae. The sequence goes on from JBFJJY010000082.1 coordinate 213, forward strand.
CCTTGGGTGAACCTGACTGTCGACCGTTGTAAAAATAGCGAAGAAATAAAAGACTTTAATCACTACGTGGAAAGTCAGTTACAAGCATTGTTGCCACTTAACTGTAGATTGAATATGGACCATTTAGCCTCGCATGAAAACGCGGGATTACAAGCCGTGGATTTGTTTTGTTGGGGTATTGCGAGAAAAGATGCTTTTGATGAAACCGATTGGTTTGCGCATTATTGTGATTATGTTAGATACACAACCATCTATTTAGTCTAAAAATAACAGGCAAAAAATAGACGGCTCCTATTACGCTCTTGTCCCTAGGCTTATCGCCAGCCGATGGAAGGAAACACCTAAGGCACGCAACAGGAATTACCCGTCAAGACTGAATCATAATGCACTTTAGTGCACTAAACAAGGTGTTTAGTTCTCATAATTAATACAACAAACTACATAAGGCAGTTTAGGTTTGATTTTTAAGACAGTATCTGATCCCTTAATGTGTTATTTTATAAGAGTTGTATAAGTAAAAAATAACATAAGACCCTTAGGGGTCTTTGTTATTGAAGCCTTCGCAAACCTTAAAGGAAAAATTAGATGCCACTGATTAGAATCGATGTAACAGAAGGGCGTTCAGACGCAGAAATTAAAACCTTAATGGATACGGTGCAAGACTGTGTCGTTGAAGCGTTTAAGGTGCCAGTCAAAGACCGTTATCAAATCGTGACGGAACACAAGCCAGGTAGAATGATTTTGTTGGATACTGGTTTGGGGTTTGAGCGGACTGAGCGGGCGATAGTGATTCAGGTGTTTACTAGCCCGAGAACCACAGTGAATAAAAATAAGTTTTATCAATTGTTGGCTGAAAAACTAGAAGCAAAATGCGGTTTAAATCCAAAAGATTTATTGGTTTCTGTCATGACCAATACCGATGTCGATTGGAGTTTTGGTTTTGGCAAAACCCAATATTTAACTGGTGAGCTGTAAACGCATTGCCCCAGATATAAAGTGAAAATTTATTGAGAAAGCCTTGGCGCTTTCTCTTTATTTTTGGGTAATCAAACCACGCCAACCCTTTTCACGCATACAGATGGCAAACCCTCTGGTGAAGGTGAAGGTTTTTTTGTCTGGCTCATGTGCTTTGCCTAATGATGCACGACATTCATCCATGTTTTGTTCCAGTTGTTTGGGGTTGCCACCCATTTTCCACCATGATTTGATTTCATAAGTCTCAAATAAATCGGGTTGTGGTTTAACAACAGTTTCTGCCTTAATAACGTTTGGTTTTGCTTTATCGGATTCAGGCGCGGTGACGGTAGCCTTTTTTGAACTAGCGCTTTTGATTACTTCTGCCGTTTTAGGTGGCTCTTCAACCAGAATGCTCTCTGTTGTTTTAAGTGTTTCAGCTTTTTTGGTCTTGGTGATAGGGTGATTATTATCTGTCTCGCTAGCCGTTGCAAAAAGGTCATCATCTGATAACCATTGCTCACCTAATCGCTGTACTGCCCAGCCATTATCTTCTAGACATTGATGTAAAGCGGACTCTGTCTTTGCATCTTGGCAAGCTGCTTTATTTGCTTGTAAATCACGTGCCGAAGCGCCTTGTTTATAGGCGATTTCCGCACCACACCCACTTATTAATGTTGTTAATAAAGCAAGGTAAACAATCTTGTTCATGACGACTCTCAATCAATATCAGTTAGTTGAAAAATAGCATATAAAACGAATTTTTGCGTAAAAGAGACACTACGTAATTTGACGTATATGCGCATTTCCTGCTTGTCGTTATTCTCACCTTTAACAAATTGAGCCTTGTATTACTTCGTTTCACAACGCATTAAGCAACGTTTTACATTATTTTTTTCAATTATATAGGGAGTAAGAAAATGACTTTCAAGCTTAACAAAAGTCTGGTGACAATGTCACTTGCCATTGCAACTGCATTTCCTGCAATGCAAGCGAATGCAGGGGCAACCATCTCTTTTGGTGAAGATAAATCGATTAGCCTAGGTTTTGGTTTTATCACAAGTTATCTTTCACAAGAAGATGCCGCAGCTAATGGTAATGATCGATCAAATGACTTTTCATTAAATAGTGCGCGTCTTTATGTATCAGGCTCACTAAATAAATATATCAAGGGTATGTTGAATACAGAACGCTCTGGTGGTGGACAAGGTAACTGGGAGGTGATTGATGCTAACGTACAGTTGCAATTGACACCAGAAGTTGCTATCTGGGCAGGTCGTTTCTTATCACCAAGTGATCGTGCCAATATGGCAGGTCCTTACTACTCATCAGCTGGCGGTGGCGGTTATTGGGCTAATATTTCATCTCGCTATGGTTGGAATGGTGGCGTGATTGGTCGTGATGAAGGTGTGGCGGTTGTTTCAAGTTTACTAGATGATCATCTCGCAATTTCATTCGGCGCTTTCGAAGGTGATAATATCTTCAGATTTAGTCCTGGTATTGCAGCATTGTCAGAAACAGCTGGCGATAAGGATAGGTTAATGTATGCAGGACGAGTCCAGTATGCGTTCTGGGATTCTGAGCCTGGTTATTATGGAACAGGTAACTATTTCGGTGCTAAAGACATCTTAACAGTTGGTATTGCTGGTAGACAAAAGACAGACGGTGCGGTTAGAGCCGGCGGTGTTGTTGGTGATTACAGTTCTTATAGTATCGACTTCTTGATGGAGAAAAAGAATGTAGGACCTGGTACGCTGTCATTAGAAGCGGCTTACTATGACTATGACACAGATAAAGTGTTCTTATCTGAAGAAGGTGATGCTTACTATGTAGGTGCTGGCTATTTGTTTAATAAACAAATCGGTTGGGGTAAGTTTATGCCATTTGCACGTTATCAAGAGTTTGACGCAGATAACAATGTTAAAACAGATCGCGTGGATGTTGGTGTGAATTATGTGATAGCACCTTACAACGCAATCATTTCAGCTGAGTATCAAAATACCGGTTTAAGTGGTTCTGGCGTAGCAGCAGGCGCTAAGAAAAATACAGATGCAGTGTTGATTTCTATGCAGTATCAATTCTAGTTAGATGAAAAAATAACCTCACCATTGCTGAAACGATGGTGAGGTTTTTATTTGCGTCAAACATGGCGAAATTGATGTTAGGTGTTGGAACCACCCAGCATTTGATGCACTTGGCAGGTTAGCTGACCAATTGAAAATTCATCCGTGTTAGCGATTAGTTTTTTAAAGCCAGTATTAATTTTAAATGTGTTTAGCGTTTGGTTTTTTTGATCTAACAGTTTGAGGCTACGCAAACGGTATAACGGCTGCTGACAGTTATATTGTAATTTGGTGATGCTAGTAAAGTATTTGATTTTCCGATTAGCTGAAACGAAATATTGCGGCTGTTGATAAATTGTTTTAGCCACTAAAAAAGGAGATTGTTCGCTCACATTATATGAATCAATATCAACATAAACCTCATGTTCGGCATCTTTAATGATTGAGGTCCAGTCTGTGGCCATCACATCGGTAACAGAAAATAACAGTATCGTTAATAAACCTAATTTTTTATGCATTTTAGTTTCTTTGCTAATTAAAAACACACTAAAAGTTAGCACAAATCAACCACGACCTACCAGATATAAACTACGCAATTTGACGTATTTCTTTCATCACCCCAACCCCCTAAACTTTGTCCATAGCTAAGCACTTGTCAGCTTTATTTTAAGTTTACGTAGTGCCTGCTTCAATTGATTTAATTATTTTTAAAGCATTTAACCGAAATTCTGAGTGGGGGAAACTGATGAAAACACTTGTTAAATTAGATTTAGACAAAAAACCTTGGGAGCAAGAAGGTCAGATTCATAATCGCTGGCATCCTGACCTCCCAATGATTGCAATGGTAAAGCCTGGTGATGAGTTCCGTGTTGAGTGCATGGATTGGACAGGTGGTCAAATTGGTGACAATGATAGTGCAAATGACGTAAGAGACGTGGACTTAACCCAAGTGCATTACTTGAGTGGTCCAATTGGTGTTGAAGGCGCAGAGCCTGGTGATTTGATGGTGGTTGAAATCTTAGATGTTGGTACATTTGAAGATAGCCAATGGGGTTTTAACGGTATTTTTGCTAAAGAGAACGGTGGCGGATTTTTAGTCGACCATTTCCCAGAGGCCCGTAAATCTATTTGGGATTTCCATGGTATTTACACGACATCACGTCATGTACCTAACGTGAAATTTGCTGGCATCATGCATCCTGGCCTTATTGGTTGTTTGCCATCTAAAGAGTTATTAGCTGAGTGGAATAAACGAGAAGGTGATTTGATTGCAACAGATCCTGATCGTGTACCTGCACTTGCTTTGCCACCTGAGCCTAAATCTGCCGTTGTTGGAAAATTAACAGGTGAAGCGGCAGAAAAAGCCAAAGCTGAAGGCGCACGTACTGTACCACCGCGTGATCACGGCGGTAACTGCGATATTAAAAACCTCACTAAAGGTTCTACGGTTTATTTCCCTGTTTATGTCAAAAACGGTGGTTTATCCATGGGCGACCTTCACTTTTCACAAGGTGATGGTGAAATTACATTCTGTGGCGCTATCGAGATGGCTGGCTATCTTGATCTTAAAGTCAGCTTGATTAAAGACGGCGTGAAAAAATATGGCGTGAAAAATCCAATTTTCCAACCAAGCGTACTGACACCGACCTATAAAGATTACATCATTTTTGAAGGTATCTCTGTTGATGAGCAAGGTAAGCAGCACTACTTGGATGTGCATGTCGCTTATCGTCAAGCTTGTCTGAACGCAATTGAATACATGAAGAAATTCGGTTACACCGGCGCTCAAGCATTATCAATCTTAGGCACTGCGCCAGTTGAAGGTCACATTAGTGGTGTTGTGGATATTCCAAACGCTTGTGCCACTTTATGGTTGCCAACTGAGATATTTGATTTTGATATGAAGCCAAATGCAAATGGCCCAAAAATCATGGTTAAACAAGGTATTGATACCGCAAAAACCAGTTAAGGAGTCGCAATGCCAGTCTATGAATATGAATGTAAAAGCTGTGGTGTGTTTACTGCATTACGCAAAATGAGTGAATCCAGTCATTCGGCATATTGCCAAGATTGTGGTGCGGAAAGTTCACGCATTATGTCAGCACCAAAATTAGCGGTGCTTGCAAAGTCACAACGCACCGCTCATGAGCGTAATGAAAAGTCTGCACACGAGCCAAATACCGCGAGACGTTCTAGCTGTGGTTGTACAGGGTCACATACCTGTAACACCACAACTAAAGTGAATCCTGATACTGGTAAAGCAGCGTTGCAAATGCAGACTAAAAAGACGGCAAGACCATGGATGCTTTCACATTGACATGCATGGCTAATTAATTTCAGAAGTTTGAAGTGTAGTTTAAGTTTTTTTGATTTTTATAAAGGAGAGTAAGTAATGGCTATTTTTAATAGACGTAATTTTATGAAAGCGAGTGGGCTACTTGTTGGCGCACTATTGTCTGCTGGTATTGTTTCTGGCAATGCGCTAGCAGCAGATACTTCAACTGCAAAAGTGATGACAACAGGTTTAGCGGTCACCGATACAGAAGTGACTGTTGGTATCTTGCATTCAGCAACGGGTACGATGGCGATTAGTGAAACAGGTTCAATTCAAGCTGAAAAGTTAGCGATTGAACAAATTAATGCCATGGGCGGTATTTTGGGTCGCAAGATTAAAGTGATTCAAGAAGATGGCGCTTCAGATTGGCCAACATTTGCTGAAAAAGCGAAAAAATTGTTGGTGAGTGACAAAGTAGCTGCTGTGATGGGTTGCTGGACATCAGCTTCACGTAAAGCTGCTTTGCCAGTGTTTGAAAAAGAAAATGGTTTGCTTTTCTATCCAACGTTCTACGAGGGTTTAGAAGAATCTAAAAACGTTTTCTACACAGGTCAAGAAGCAACACAACAGATTCTTGCTGGTTTAGATTGGATCGCTAAAGAGAAAAAAGCGAAAAAATTCTATTTGATTGGCTCTGACTATATCTGGCCACGTACTTCGATGAAAATTGCGCGTAAGCATATTGAGCGCAACTTAAAAGGTACTGTAGTTGGCGAAGAGTATATCGCTTTAGGTGATACACAATTTGGTTCTGTGATTAACAAAATCAAACTGAAAAAACCTGATGTGATTTATGCGGCTGTTGTTGGTGGTTCTAATGTAGCTTGGTTTAAACAATTAAACGCAGCAGGCTTAAACTCTAGCAAACAAACCATGTTGACTATTTCAGTGACAGAAGATGAAGTATTAGGTATTGGCGGTGAAAACTTAGCTGGCTTCTATTCAGCAATGAAATATTTCCAATCAATTGACACACCAACGAATAAAGCCTTTGTTGCTGCATTCAAGAAAAAATTTGGTGCTAAATCTGTGATTGGTGACGTGACACAAGCTGCATATCTTGGCCCATGGCTATATAAAGCAGCGGTTGAGCGTGCAGGTAGTTTTGATGTAGATAAAGTGCAAGCGGCATTGCCAGGCTATGTCTTCAAAGAAGCACCTGAAGGCCCAGTTACGGTTGAGAAAAACCATCACTTAACCACTAAATTGCGCATCGGTGAATGGCAAAAAGATGGTCAGGCTAAAATTGTGTACACCTCTGGTTACATCAAACCTGATCCGTTCCCAAAAGGTTATCA
>JBFJJY010000083.1:0-6854 GCA_041612055.1 Methylophilaceae bacterium
ACAATGGAATCTCACCGATTTCATCCAAAAATAAAGTGCCGTCTTCAGCGGCCTCAATCAAGCCTGGCCGGCTAGTGACTGCATTAGTAAACGCGCCTTTTTCATGTCCAAACAACTCGCTTTCTATCAGCTCGGTTGGCAGTGAAGCGCAATCAACATGCACAAAAGGTTTGTCTTTTTTTGCACACGACAAATGAAGCATACGCGCCGCCACATCTTTACCTGTCCCCGTTTCACCAGTAATAAGAATCGTCGGTGGGATAGCATCCATTAAATGGCCGAGTTGCGCGATACGTTCAATTTGCATGCGGACACTTTGCATAGCAGGACTATCGCCTAATAAAGCAACCCCTTCGCTATCATGCTTATTGCGTTGTTTTGAATTATCTAAGCTAGCTTGTAATTCAAATGCTTTTTCATTCTTTTGAATCACCAGCAACAACTCATCTAAATCAATTGGTTTTTTTAGATAGTCATCTGCCCCTAGTTTAATCGCTTGGACAGCATCAGTGACTTCACCATAAGCCGTCATGACGATGACTTTGATGTTTTTATCCACCAACTCCGCAATCAAATCCAAGCCATTACCATCAGGCAACCGCATATCTAATAACACTAAATCAGGCTGAAATTGTTTAACAAGCGCGCGTGAATCCGTTAAGTTTTCCGCGCACTCGCAATCAAAATCAGCCTTCTTTAAATGTTTGGCGACTGCACGTGCGAACAGTGTTTCATCTTCAACGATTAGCACTTTATTCTGACGAATATCGCTAGTTCGCTGTGTATTTGTTTGTAGCTGTGCAGTCAATTCACTTTCTCTATTTAAGTTTAGTTTGAAGCCGTTTTAGGTGCAGCAAACTCGTAACGGAAACCTAACCATGCTGCACGCGGTGCACCTGGCAACAAGCTTAATACTTTTGCTTCTTCACCGTAGTTTCCGTTTGCATCAAATTGAGACTCTGCTAAGCGGCCACTAAGGTTGTAGTCTTTGTCAAAAATATTAGTCGCTTTGGCAAACATTTTCCAACCGTTACCGAAGTTATATTGTGTATCCAAATTCACGATAACATAACCACTGATTTTACCTTTGCCGATTGCGCAATCATCGCCACCGTTACAAATTGCTGCATTAGCGCTGTGACTATTGTTTTCGTTACCCAATACATATTGACTTGAATAACCTACAACATTGGCGCCCACATTCCAGCTTGGCGTATCAGCAAATTGACCACGCAGTTTTAATTGATGTTGAGGAATGACTGGGATTCTGTCACCAGGCTTGGCTGTATAAATACCAGTACCACCATTCGCCTCACCAACAGAGTTAGAACCATTGACAAAATCAATATCAGAGTCATAAGTTGCATGCACGAAGCTATATGAAGCACTCCAGTTGAATCGGTCAATATTCCCGTTTAAGCCAAAATCAACACCTTGTCGCTTCGTTCTGCCAATATTTTTGAAATATCCAGCACCATTTAACTGATTAGAGGCTACAAATTGAATATCATCATGGTTAACTGCATGATAGAAGCCAGCATTCCAGTTGATATTGTCAGTTAACTTACCACGACCACCAAACTCATAGGTTTTTGCAACCACTTGATTCAATGGTGGATCATCCGCCAAAGCCGCTGGCAATAGACATGGATTAGCTGGGTTAGAACAACCAACTTCAATGGCTGTTGGCGCACGACTCGACTCACTATATGACGTATAAAACGTTAGATTTTGATTAGGTGTATGGGTCAAACCAACCATTGGATTCAGACGTGTGTAACTATCTTTTGCGGTTAGTGATCGCGGTCCAGCATCCCCGCGCAGTGTGTCTACATTATCAATGCGCGTAAAGTTCCAGCTCGCACCCGTTGTTAAGTTCCATTTATCATTTAAAGATAGCGTGTTATTAGCAAATACGCGCGCAGTGTATTGCTTACCTGTTAAGCCAACTGTTTGTCGTTGAGGTAACACACCATCGCCTGCAAAAGTAGGTTTTCTTGTCGGGTCAAATACATCATCACTACCGGTATTAATTATGCCGCCATTGCCACCAGCACCATCAAATTCACTTTCATCAGAAATATTGATTTGCTCATTTTGTTTAAAGCGAATCAGGCTGTAATCATAGCCAGCACCAATCACAAATTGATTCTCTTTACCCATTAAATCCTGATCAAATGTGAATTGACCAGTTAACCCATAATTATCTTGCGTTGTTTTAGTTCTGTTGAGCACCGAACCAATCAACTCACACTCATCATCAGGACCAGCACCAGCATTACAAATGACGCCTGGATAACCTTCTAAATCATCGCCATCATCAAGCTCAGCTTCATAACCATCACCATTTAATGTCGCTCTGTTTGATTTTTTATAGTAAACATTGCCAGAGAACATGGTTTTATCATTAAAGAAATGTGATCCATTTAACGCTAAAAAGTGCGAGTAGTTATTGGTAAAGTCTGGACGCGTATTGATTTGATCGCGATCGCCACGTAACAGAAACTCAGGTGTCAAACCATTACCAATTAAATTATTGTCCGCACCAATATAGGTTAAATCCAGTTTGGTTGACTCATTTTGCCAGCCTGTTTTACCAAACAATTGATTCACGTGTGATGGTGAGTAATCTCTCCAACCATCTTCAGTGGTATGTTGGTAACCAAACATATAATCAACAGAGCCATCTTTAGAAACACCACCGTATTCAATCAATGCTCGTTCACGACCCCAAGAACCAGCTTCATATTCTATTGCTGCGCCTTGGTTATCACGGCCGTTTTTGGTCTGTACAGCTATAGCGCCACCTAACGTATTCAAACCATATAGTGGGTTTGATCCAGGAATCACTTGCATGCTACCAATAGCAAAGCTCGGAATTTTGTCCCAAAGCGTTAAGTCACCAAACGGCTCATTGACACGAACGCCATCAATATAAGTAGATAAGCCTTGTGGATTGCCAAGTAATGGTGATGAGGAGTAACCGCGAAAATTAATTTCTGGCTGCCATGGGTTACCGCCTAGTTCAGTGACTGTTACCCCTTGCATATTGCTATTCATGTAATCAGCAATTGACACCCCTGTTTGCTGATTAATTTGCTTTGGTGCTGCAATTTGCACATTAGCAGGCACTTTATTAAGCGGCAAGCCTATGCCTTTTAGCGGTGTAGCACTATAGACTTCGACCGCTTCTGTTTGTACTGTCATTTCTTCAGCTGCGCCTGTAGCAGCATAGGCTGATAAAATTGCCAACAGAAGAAGCTTAGGTTTATATGTTGTTTGCATGTCCATTCCCTTAAAAATTCAATTTCAGTTATGTTTTTATTATCTTGAACTTAAGAGCAAAATCCGTTCCATATAGAGCTGATTATAAAAAACCATATAAATCAATAACTAATTAGAAATAATTGAATTCATTTGGCTATTCTAGACTTAATATTGGCTGTATACAACCACCATAAATGGTTTATATCAACCAATTTATTAAAGCATGCAGATGAGTTTTGATTATTTACGCTGGTTTCCAATGCACCGATAAGCCAAGCTCGTGACTTTCAGCTTTCATTTCGGCATGAATACCTATATCAGGAATAATGACTAAAGTTTCATCCATAAAAATAAGTGGCAATTGGGAGCGTTGCCATGGTGGGATATTACTTGATTGCATGATGGTTTTCAGGTGTCGTTTAGGTCGACCGAGTGCTGGTTTAAAGTATTCGCCACCTTCTCGGTTTTTAATGCGTAATTTGATATCACGTCCACCTCGCTGGTAGGCAAACCCTTTACCCATTTGCTGCGTAAAAAACAAACGGGATAAGTTAGGCAAAATGACTACCTCTTCACCTTGCCACAGTAAATTAATAGGGGCTAAGCTTTTTGGCTCTCGCACGAGGTGAGCCAACCCTTGATAACGCATCACATGTAAATCTTCTGCCACTTTGACTTTGATCGATGCATCCGCCTTTTCTGATTTTAGCTGTTGCAATATCTGCGCTAACAAAGCTGCACGCGGCAATTCAACTTGATTGTGCACCAGCCAGAAACGCAGTAAATTGCTTTGCCTTGCCTGACTAAGCATCCTAAGCTGATTGATATTGACTGTCTTATATTGCGTATCAAGCACGTTTGTCGCATCGATTGTAGCTAACTCATCCAGCATTTCATTAGCTTCAGCCATATGTCCAGCTGTTCGTGCTAATGCTTTATTAATACTTGCATATCGACTTGTGAAAGTTGGCATTAGCGAGTGCCGGATAAAATTGCGATCAAACGCAATATTTGCGTTGCTTTCATCATCCACCCATTGCAGCTGATGTTGTTTTGCATACGCGACCAAATCAGCACGTGGCACAGTCAGCAAAGGGCGTAACAATCGCCGTTTAATATCAATTTGCGCCATACCTGCCAATCCTTTAACACCAGCGCCTCTTGCCAACTGTAGTATGAGCGTTTCTGCTTGATCATCTTGATGGTGCGCCAGACAAATAAAGTGTGCGGCTGCTGATTGTAGGGCTTGATAGCGGGCGTTTCTAGCGGCAGCCTCTATGCCAAGGCCACTATTTTGGTCAACTTGCGCGTGAAATAGCTCAAATGGAACCTCTAAATGAGCGCAATTTTCTTTACAAAAGTTCGCCCAATGGTCTGCATATTGACTTAAACCATGATGCACATGCATCGCGCTTAAATGAAAAGGAATTTCGTTTTGCAATTGATGCATTGCATGCAACAACACTGTAGAGTCTAGCCCGCCGCTATAGGCAACTAACAAACGTGGGCGGGCTAAATGAAACTGCTTGAAAAAATCACTTAAGAAAAGTTTAAGATGTTGTAAAAGTGAATCAGCTTCTTTTTTTTTCAAGCTATTTGCTAGCCGTTTCTTTGAATTTGCCATAACTCATCAAACGTGCATATCTTGCCTCTAACAACGTTTCAGTGGTTTTTTTCTGTAAAGTGGCTAAATTGCTTTTAATGGCTTTTTTAAGTGTGACCATCATTGCTTCATGGTCGCGATGCGCGCCACCGATGGGCTCTGCAACAATTTGATCTACTAAACCTAGCGCTTTTAATCTTTCAGCGGTAATACCTAATGTTTCCGCTGCTTCTGGCGCTTTGCTTGCACTTTTCCATAAAATAGAAGCACAGCCTTCTGGCGAAATAACAGAGTATGTAGAATGTTGCAACATGAGTAATTGATCAACAACACCTAGAGCCAACGCACCGCCAGAACCGCCTTCACCAATCACCACACCAATGATAGGTGTTTTTAGCTCAGCCATGACATACAAGTTTTTTGCAATTGCTTCGGATTGCCCACGCTCTTCTGCGCCAATACCTGGATAAGCGCCAGGCGTATCAATCAGAGTCACAATCGGTAATTTAAATTTTTCTGCCAGCCTAAACAAACGTAAAGCTTTGCGGTAACCCTCTGGTCGCGGCATACCAAAGTTACGATACTGACGCGCTTTTACATCACGACCTTTTTGCTGACCAATCACCATAACTGGCACATCATCTAAGCGAGCCAAGCCGCCAACAATAGCAGGATCATCAGCAAAAGCTCGATCACCATGCAATTCTTCAAAATCAGTAAAAATATGCCTAATATAGTCTAATGTATAAGGACGTTGCGGATGACGAGCGACCTGTGAAACTTGCCATGCATCTAGGTTTTTATAGGTATCGGCTAGCAATTGTGCATTTTTTTTCTCTAGCTGTGCAACCTCTTTGGCCACATCTAAATCTTCATGCTCATCATGTGCAGCTTGCAATGATTCAATTCTTTTTTCCAGCTCAGCTATCGGCTGCTCAAAATCTAAATAAGTTAATTTCATCTCTGTCGCTTTTTTTTCAGTCATCTTAGTAACTCAATTAATTTCATTTTTTAACGTCGCTAATTATAAAGGATTTTTACGTTTTCTTTTGATAACCAAGCTTCTAATCGATGAAGTAAGTCATCTTGCAGTTCAACTCGCCAGTCACTGCCTAACATTAATCCTACTTGACTAGTCGCATTGTGATATTCAATTTTAATTGGACAAAGCTTTTTATCGCCAGTTTCGCTTTTGCAATAAGGCCGTAATATAGATGTTAGCTTAGCCGCGTCGGATTGACCATTACACGCTATTTTAAGCATGCTGGCATAGGCGCTTCTTGCAGTAGGCAAATCAAAAACTTTATTAGCATTGACCCGGTTGCCGCCAGAAAAATCATCATGGCTAATGCGCCCTTCTATTACCAGCACTTGATCCTCTTTAATCAAATGTGCCACTTCAGCTAATAAATCACCGCCAACCACGACATCAACTCGCGCCACGGCATCATCTAAGGTCACGATGGCCATTTTGCCGCGCTGCGTCATGCGAATACGCACACCCATAACCACGCCAGCTATTAATTTTGGTGCTTTCTGCGGAGCGATATCTGCCAATGAGCCGTGGACGAATTGCGCTATTTCCTCTCGACTTTCCGAATAAGGATGTCCACTTAAATAAAAACCTAATGCTGCTTTTTCTTCTTGCAATTGTTGTTCTGGACGCCACGGTTCGATTTCTGGCAATTGGTGTTGAACACTCATTTCTTCACCAAATAAATTATCTTGTCCTGCATGATTATTAGCATGCTCAGCCGCACCAATTGCCAAGCTCACGCCAGCCAACAAAGCAGCGCGATTTGGATTTAATTGGTCAAATGCGCCTGCTCTGATCAAGGACTCAATCACGCGACGATTCACTTTTCGCAAGTCTAAACGACTACAAAAATCAAATAAATCAGTAAATGGCCCACCTGCTTCACGCGCTGCCACAATCAACTCAATGGCTGCCGCACCTGTGCCTTTAATGGCGCCTAAGCCATAT
>JBFJJY010000084.1:0-6846 GCA_041612055.1 Methylophilaceae bacterium
ATTAGAAATTAAATGGGCTTTACCAATGGTAATGCCACTGGAAACCGCTACACCATGTAAGCTGAAGCTAGACAATTATTCGCTCTCGTCAAAGTAGTTATTCACCAGTGCTTTTAGCGCGGCAACGGCTTCAGTTTCATCCGCACCACTGGCTTCAATTTCGATAATAGAACCTTTAGCGGCTGCTAACATCATGACGCCCATAATGCTTTTTGCATTGACGCGTTTTTGATCGCGAGTGACTGAGATGTCGCTGACGAATTGATTGGCCACTTGTGTAAATTTAGTGGATGCTCGCGCATGCAGGCCTAGCTTGTTAATGATTTCAACATGTTCTTTAATCATAAAGGCACACAACCTTTCTCATTAAAATGCACAACGCTTTCTTGGCCGCTGTTCATTGCTTTGGTTAAACATTCGTCAAATGGTAAATTGCGATAGCTAAGCGCAACAATTAGCATCGGTAAATTAAGACCAGATATGCCATGCGAATGGCTGCTGCCTACAAGTCTGGTGGCAATATTGCAAGGAGTGCCGCCGTAAATGTCAGAAAGAACCAGCACGCCATCACCTGAGTCAATCTGTCGAGCAATCTCTTGTGCTTGTTTTAGCAAGACTTCTGGTTCATCATTACTTTTCACTGCTAATGCGTGTAACTGTTGCGGTCTTTCACCCAACATGTGGGTGGCACACTCAATCAAACTTTCACCCAGTCTTTCGTGGGCAATAATTAAAATCCCAATCATAATCACCTTTTACTTTTAAACGGCTTGTTTGGTAAGCTTTGCTGTATTTTAGTCTAATTCTCGATGTCGAATAATGACTTTATATTTAGATGTTTTAAAATAAGCACTCAACTGCTCTACAAAATAAACTGAGCGATGTTGTCCTCCTGTACATCCAATGCCAATTGTCAGATAACTGCGATTATCTTGTTCAAAACTTAATAGCCATTTTTCAACAAATTGTCTAATGTCCATTAGCATTTCAACTGCCATCGGCGTGTTTTCTAAAAAAGTCGCAACGGCTTCATCTTTACCTGTCAGCGGACGTAATGCTTTATCGTAATGCGGATTTGGTAAGCTACGCACATCAAAAATAAAGTCAGCATCAAGCGGTAAGCCATTTTTGAATCCAAACGAGCTAAAGAGCAATACCATTTCATTTGTTGGCTGGGCAACCAATTCACGAATATGCTTACGTAAAGCATTGGCATTGCTGTTGCTAGTGTCAACACGGTGAGCAATTTGACTCAGATTGGATAATAAATCCTGCTCATGTGCAATACTTTCCGCGAGCGTGGTTTCTTTGTCGCTTAAAGGATGTTTACGCCTTGTTTCACTAAAGCGTTTTACTAGCGTTTCTGTGCTGGCTTCTAAAAAGATTAAATCAACAATGTGACCGCTGTCTTTTAATAATGCAATGGCATTAGGCAGGGTTTCGATAGCCGCACTTCGGCTATCAATGCTCACAGCAATATTGTGATGCAGGTTGGTTTCAACATGTTGCGAGATCGATGGCAACATGGTCGCAGGTAAATTATCAATGCAATAAAAACCACTGTCTTCTAAAGCGCGCAATGCAACGCTTTTTCCAGAACCCGATAGCCCTGTGAGTATAATTAAATGCACGTGAGTGAGCCTCTATAACGGTGAAAACAACTGACCATTATAGTTTAACATTCTGTGCAGAATTTAATAGTTATGTGAAGGTTGGAAAGAATTGTTGTGACCGCCTCATGTATGCAATCTGAATGAAAGTTTACTTGAGGCGGCGTATATCAATCACGCATCAACGCGTGAATCGTGCTGCTGGATTAACTCAGTGTCTGGTGTTTGAGCGCACCATTCACTTTATGATGATTGCTATTTTTTTCTTTGTGTTTTAGCACTTGGCGATCCAGCTTATCCGTCAAAATGTCGATAGCGCTGTACATATTTTCGTCGCTACTCTCGGCATGTAAGTCATTACCAGGAACGTGTAAGGTCGCTTCAACTTTTTGAGCCAGCTTTTCTACACGCAGGGTTACTTTTACGTCAATCACATGATCAAAGTGATTGCTAATTCGTCCTAGTTTTGTTTCTACGTATTCCCTTAAGGCAGGTGTAACTTCTAAATGATGTCCTGTTAATTGTAAATTCATAATAAGATCCTTTTTTAAAGTTTGTTCTTAAGTTTTTACTTTAATAAAATGTACTAAGTAAAATGTAAGAACAATTTCAGTGTACACCTTTTGGTGTCAATTTAACTAGTCTAGTTCGTTATTTTATGAATTTTTTTTATAAAGATTTACGCAAATTGGCGGGTGGGATATTGAGAGATTCTCGATATTTTGCAATGGTACGTCTAGCCACTACAATGCCTTGTTTGGCGAGTATTTCACTAATCTGATTATCAGAAAGCGGTTTTTTGGTGTTTTCTTCTGCGACTAATTGTTTAATCAGTGCGCGAATAGCGGTAGCAGAACACTCGCCACCAGAATCGGTAGACACGTGACTGCCAAAAAAATACTTGAGCTCAAAAATACCTCTTGGCGTTAGCATGTATTTATGGGTAGTGACTCTTGAAATCGTTGATTCGTGCAACTCTAGTTCTTCTGCAATTTCACGTAAAACCAATGGGCGCATCGCAATTTCACCATGTTCGAAAAAGTTGCGTTGTCTATCAACAATGGCTTGTGAAACCCGCAGTATGGTCGAAAAGCGTTGTTGAATATTCTTAATCATCCAACGCGCTTCTTGCATCTGACTTTGTAAGTATTGACCTGAATTTTCACGATTGCGTTTCAAAATATCCGCATACATTTGGTTAATACGTAGTTTTGGCATCACGCCATCATTAAGTGTAGCGACCCAAATCCCTTTGATTTTTTTAACAATGACTTCGTGTTGAATAAAATGATCTGGGCTAAATTCGGCAAAGCCTGCACCAGGTCTTGGGTTTTGTAATTGAATCAGTGCTTGAGCGCTCTTGAGACTATCTTCATTACAATTCACTAATTTACGTAATTTGTTAAAGTCTTTGTTGGCGAGCACGTGTAAGTGATCTTTGACGATGGTTTTAGCTAAGGCTAAATCGGGAATGCTGTCAGGCAATGCATTAAGTTGTAACAAGATACATTCTTGTAAACAAGTCGCGCCAATACCGATAGGATCTAAGTTTTGCACATGCTTGAGTGCGGTTTCTAGCTCAACAAAATCCACTTCAAGCTCTTCAGGCAACGATGCCATGATGTCCGTCAGCGAAGATTCTAAATAGCCATTTTCATTAATGCTATC
Organism: Methylophilaceae bacterium; assembly: GCA_041612055.1. Classification (GTDB taxonomy): domain Bacteria; phylum Pseudomonadota; class Gammaproteobacteria; order Burkholderiales; family Methylophilaceae. Next base: position 3,279 of record JBFJJY010000084.1, read on the forward strand.
GATTAACAATAGCATCAGTCGCTGATCTCTATCCGATAGCGATAACAGCTTTATTTGGTCTAGTAAATGATTACGTAAACTGGTGACAACCGTTTCTTGTTGCGTGAAATTGTCATCATCGTCATCATTGTTTTGTTTACCACTTTCGTCCCATTGGCTTGCGCTGCCATACTCATCATAATCTTCGTCAAAATCATTTTGCTTAAAATCATCTTCCGATATGGGCGCTTCTGTTACGACTTCTTGAGCATCTCTATCAATAACTTCTAAGCTGGTATCGTTGTCTGCGCCGCTTCCTTCACTATCATCAGTTTCGATACGACCAATCTCATCATTATCTGCTTCATTTTTTGATGCTTCGTTTACGTTTTCTTCATCGTGACTGTCATCATCACCTTCAACGAGCTCTAAGAGTGGATTTTCTTGCAAAATCATTTCAAGCTCTTGATTGAGTTCAAGAGTCGAGAGTTGCAGTAGCCGGATAGACTGTTGTAGCTGTGGCGTTAACGCTAAGTTCTGAGAGATTTTTAATTGTAAACTTTGTTTCATCGTTTATGTTTTATCAGAGTTTAAAGTCTTTACCTAAATACACTTCACGCACGTCTTCATTACTCACAATTTCTGATGGGCTACCAGACGCGAATACGGTACCTTCATTAACAATATAAGCGCGATCGCAAATGCCCAATGTTTCGCGGACATTGTGGTCAGTAATCAGTACGCCAATATTGCGAGAAGATAAAAAGCGAATGATTTTTTGAATATCGAGTACGGCAATTGGGTCAATCCCAGCAAAAGGCTCGTCTAGCAAAATAAAGCTAGGGTTGGCGGCTAAACAGCGCGCAATTTCAACACGTCTTCGTTCACCGCCAGATAAACTCACCGCGGCGTTGCTACGAATGTGCAAGATGTGTAAGTCTTGTAATAATGATTCCAAGCGTTGGTGTCGCGCTTCATCTGATAAATTCTGTAATTCAAGTACAGCCATAATATTTTCTGAAACGGTTAGTTTGCGGAAAATAGAAGGTTCTTGCGGTAAATATGCCAGCCCTTTATTAGCGCGTAAGTGAATAGGTCTATGGCTAAGGTCCTCACCATCCAGACTAATGCTGCCAGCATCTAATGGCACTAAACCAACCATCATATAAAAGCTGGTCGTTTTGCCAGCGCCGTTTGGGCCAAGTAGGCCAACGACTTCACCGCTTTTGATTTGCAGGGAAATATCATGCACAACAGTGCGTGATTTGTAAGATTTGCGAAGATGCTCGACAACAAGTTGGCTCATATGATTGGCTACTCTGGTGTTTTAGTGAGTTGATCACTGAATTTAAGATCAGGTGCTTTCGATGGTGTTGGATTGTCTGTAATGGTTTTTTTCTTTGGCTGAATAATCGCTTTGACTCGTCCGCTTGATGGGCCTTCACTCTCTGATTTTTCTCCGCCAATCACCTCAGCATACTCAGCATTCGCGTCGTAACTAATATAATCACCATAAACAATATCCTCACCTCGTTTTACCCACGCTTTGGTATACAGTTCCACTTTGTCCATGCGGCCATCATATTCAATTCGTCTGCCACTGCCTGACATATATTCATTTTTACCTTCACGCTTTTGTTTGAAGGTGGTTGGGTTGCCAGTAGATGTACTGCTTTGAAAGCCATTTTTACCTTCACGGACGACCAATTTATCTGCATGAATCACCAGCGTGCCCTGCGTTAACACAACACTTCCCATATAAGTACTAATTTTTTTAGCGTCATCAACAGTCACACTGTCGGCTTCCAGCTCAATTGGTTTATCTCGATCAGCGGCTTCAGCCAGCGCGTTTAAGCTGGTCAAGAAGCCAATGAGTAGCATGCTAATGCGAAAGAAATTAGTCATTATTTCACCATGTTTTCTAAATAGGTTTCTACTGAATTGAATGAAGCATTAATTGCTTGGATTTTCATAATGTGCACGTACTTTTTTTAGTAGCTGTATTGTTTTTTTGCGTTTATCGTAAATCATCCCAGTTGCATGAATGACCGTTTTTGGTGCCTGCTTAATCACCACAGGACGATCGGTTTTTACTAAATCTTGCTTTGGAAAGATGGTTAATTTATCGGTAAAGACTTGCATCTCACCTTTGTCTGCCGTTGCTTCACGCACAACCACGACATCTTTTACTACTTCAATTTCTTCACCGTCGCTGGAAACATTCGCATGGTTTCCCTCGATTTGCGTATACGGCTTATCGGTTGCATATTGGGTAAATTTTGGTTGCTGTAATACCGTACTATCATCGTCAGGATAATGTGTCATTTTGGCTGCAGCTAGCGTATAGCGCAAATTGCCAGCTTCATCTGTTTGGGTTGTAACAAAGTTTTCCATCATATAGTCAGTGTCGTGACGATTGCTGCCATCGGTTTTAGGGCCTTGTTGCTCAACCGTTTTGTTAATCCAAAAAGTAATGAATGCCATAAAGGCAGCCAAAATTAATGGAAACAGAATAGTTGAACGGTTTAGCATTTTCTAATTAACGCTTCATTCATTAAAATATTTGCTAGTGACGGTGTCAAAAGTACCTTGTGCTTTCATGATTAATTCGCAAACCTCTCTAATAGCACCTTTGCCTGCCTGCTGAGCAGTAACATAATGCGCATATTTCTTAACAGGCGGCTGTGCTGTTGGTACGCTAATCGCTAAGCCGCATTTTCGCATCGCAGGAATGTCGACGATATCATCACCCATAAAAGCGGCTTCTTCTGGGTTGATGCCTAGTTTGTTGACTAAGTCATCAAACGCCATCCCTTTATCTTCAACACCTTGATAACAATGCTCAATATGGTTGGTCTCAGCGCGAATTTTAACGACATTAGAGGTGCGTCCAGTGATGATGGCCATTCTAACGTCAGTTTTATTAAGCAATTTCATGCCCAAACCATCATGTGCATGAAAAACTTTGTATTCTTGACCATCGTCACCAATCATCAAGCTGCCATCGGTCATCACGCCATCAACATCCAAAATAAGCACTTTAATTTTCTTTGCGCGCGCAATGATTGCCTTTGTTACTTCACTCAATTTCTTTCTCTCTCTAATTAAACGATTTTTGCCATTAATAAATCATGCATATTAAATGCCCCCACTAGCTTATTGTGCGCATCAGTGACCAATAGCCCATTAATTTTATGATGCTCCATGATTTCTACAGCTTCAGCGGCTAGTTTTTTAGCGGAGATGGTTGATGGATTTGCATGCATTACTTCCGTAATGATGGTCGATTGTGTATTGTTGCCAGCGGCGAAAACACGGCGCAAATCACCGTCGGTGAAAATGCCAATCAGTTGATGTTGTTGATTAACAACGGCAGTAAAGCCTAGACCTTTTCTGGTCATTTCAATGAGCGCGTCGGATAAAGCGGCAGTATCCATCACATAAGGAATGGCCTCGCCTGATCGCATAATATCTTCAACACGCGTGATTAAGCGCCGTCCTAAACTGCCACCTGGATGTGATTTTGCAAAGTCCTCAGCAGAAAAGTCTCTGCAGTCTAAAACACATACTGCCAGCGCATCGCCAAGCG
>JBFJJY010000085.1:0-6844 GCA_041612055.1 Methylophilaceae bacterium
TCAACTTCTCAGGAAAATGATATGGGCCATAGTTATTGGAGCAGTTAGTAGTTAGCATCGGCATGCCGTATGTATGATGGTAAGCGCGCACCAAATGGTCAGACGCCGCTTTTGATGCTGAATAAGGGCTGTTGGGTTCATATGGGTTGGTTTCTTTAAACGCTGGATCTTCGGCGGTTAAAGAGCCATACACTTCATCGGTCGACACATGTAAAAATCTAAATTGCGCTTTCGCTTCATCAGTCAACGCACTCCAATAAGCACGCACCTCTTCTAGTAAGTTAAACGTCCCTACTATATTGGTTTGGATAAACTCGCCTGGTGAATGAATAGAACGGTCGACATGACTTTCCGCAGCAAAATTAAGTACTGCCTTTGGTTGATATTGCTGCAAGATGTCAGCAACAACTTGTCGGTCACCAATATCAGCTTGCACAAAAACATGATTTTTATCTTGCTTGATTTCTGCTAAATTTTCCAAATTACCTGCATAGGTTAATTTGTCTAAATTAATCACTTGGCCCAAACCCTGTTTGACCCAAGCATTGACAAAGTTACTACCAATAAAGCCAGCTCCACCCGTCACCACAATACAATTATTCATTTTTATTTTCCTAACATCTCTATAATCTGACTGCTTACCAAACAGGCTTTTCTACATCACCCAACCCTGCCAAATAGGCATCATGCGCAGCGCGCTCAACATCATCTGCCAATAAAACCTTTAATTTTACCTGACTCTCATTCATCGCCAAATGCTTAGGTGAAAAAGCATCATGATCCAAATCCATCATTAAGCTGTCTTGACCGCGTGTCAGCGCCATATAAACTTCTGCTAATAGTTCTGCATCGAGTAATGCGCCATGCAGCGTGCGTCTAGAATTGTCAATCCCAAAATGACGACATAACGCATCTAAGTTGTTGCGTTGACCTGGTCGTGCATCCTTAGCCATTTTAAGCGTGTCTGTAATGCTGTCACATGTTTTGTGAAGTGGTTCTAACCCCAAGCGCCCTAATTCACTATTGAGAAAGCCGACATCAAAAGGCGCATTGTGAATAATCAACTCTGCCCCTTTGATAAAGGTAAGAAAATCATCAACAACAGCTTCAAATAGTGGTTTGTCTTGTAGAAATTCTAGGGTAATGCCATGCACTTCTTGTGCGCCAGCGTCGATTTCACGCTCTGGGTTAATATACTGATGAAAATGATTATTGGTTGGCCTACGATTGATTGTTTCAACCGCAGCAATTTCAATAATACGGTGCCCTTGATCTGGATAAAGCCCTGTTGTTTCTGTATCTAAAAATATTTGTCTCATTATATTTAAATTACCTTGTTTAATAGCTGGTCAACACCTGTGTTCGCCAATGCATCCGCTCGCTCATTGCCCACATTACCGTCATGCCCGCGCACCCACAACCACTCTATCTCGTGCTGACTGGCTAAAACATCCAATTGCTTCCATAAATCATCGTTTTTTACCGCTTTTTTACCTGCTGTTTTCCAATTTTTGGCTTTCCAACCAGCGAGCCATTCAGTCATGCCTTTTTGGACATAGGAAGAATCCGTATAGAGTTTCACTTTACTTGGTCGTTTTAAGGTTTGTAGCGCTTTAATAACGGCCGTCATTTCCATCCGATTATTTGTGGTATTTTCTTCACCCCCAAAAATTGATTTTTCATGCCCATTATAATGAAACCAAGCCCCCCAGCCGCCAATACCAGGATTGCCTTTACAAGCACCATCCGTGTAAATTTCAACCACTTCTCTCATTATTTATTTTCTTCCATGCTTTTTGTTGTTCTTTGTTTATTTTGATTCAAATTCTGTTGACCACCTATCACAAGGCCTGACTGCAATAAGCTACGTTTCCATTTCGGTTTTAATAAAGTGATATTGACCACTCGTTTTTTAGCCACAATCACGTATTGCCCTCCCATCATTGGCCACCATTTACTGCCCATTTTTTCGATAAATGATAAACGCTTCAACCATTTTTCATTATTAATCGGTACCTCATGGGAGAAAAACTGCGCTTCAACAAACTCAAGCCCTAATAATGCTAACCAATCTTTAATACGGGATAATGAGAAAAACTGTCCATGCCAAGGATAACGATGCGTTTTAATCATGCGTTTTTTAAGTCCCCAAAAACTCATGGGGTTAAATCCCGTCAAAATGACATAACCTTCTGGCACTAGCACCCTAGCTGCTTCTCTTAATGTTTGATGTGGGTTGTCGCTAAATTCTAAAACATGTGGCATGCATAACAAATCAATACTGCTTTCAGCAAAAGGTAGATAACTGCTCTCACAGTGAACATTTCCTGTTGTATTGCCTGTGGCAATCACGTTAGGAATACGAGATTGTTGTAAGCAATTAATTTGTGGTGACCCCACTTGCACCGCATAAAAACCAAAAACATCGCCTACTGCACGATCATAGATAGCCTGCTCGCGCGCCAATACGCTTTGTCCTAAAGTCGTTTCAAACCAAATTTTTTGTGTGAACGCTTGCATTAATTAATTGACAAAAATTAAGAATCAATCCAGTAGTTAAGTTATAAGTAGTTAAGTTGTATTAGTTAAGTTATATTCAAGATTATTAATTAACGAGATTTTATTTAAGGTCTAACGCACTCGCATGCAACAACATACTCTACAGATTGAGCCAATCCCCGCTTTTGAAGACAATTATATATGGCTTTTACACAATACGCGTGATGCAGTTGTGATTGATCCTGGCGATGCAACGCCGGTTTTAGCTGCACTAAAAACAAAAAACCTGACGCTTAGTGCGATTTTAATCACGCATCACCATGCTGATCATATTGGCGGTGTCCCCGCTTTATTGGCATCTTACTCAGTCCCTGTTTATGCACCCACGTATGAACAGTTCCAGTTCGACCATGTGGCGGTGGCTGAGGGAGACATCGTTGATTTACCTAAACTGAATATCAAGCTAAACGTCATGTGGCTACCTGGTCACACCTTAGGGCATATTGCATTTGTGAATGATGCTTACTTATTTTGTGGCGATGTTTTATTTAGTGCTGGTTGCGGACGTTTATTCGAAGGCTCTCCTGCACAAATGCTTGCATCGCTCAATCGTTTAAAAAAACTACCCGCTCATACCTTCATTTATTGTACCCACGAATATACGGCAAAAAACATCGATTTTGCGTTATCCATAGAACCTGACAACCAAGCACTACTGGATAGAAAGCAAGCAGTCTCTCAACTCAGGAAGAACAGTAAACCCAGCTTACCAAGCACAATAGAATTAGAGCTAAACACCAATCCATTTTTACGCTGCCAACAATCGAGCATTATTGATAATGCCGCTATCGACGAAACAGATGAACTATCTGTTTTTACTAAAATTAGATTACTAAGAAATCATTATTAATCATAGCGATAAATTACAATCTTAAAGCAAATTTATTCTTGACTAGGTGAAATCAGCTAGCTACTATGTAGCCTACTTATTTTAAGAATAATTGCCCAATGAATCGAAAACAGCCTTTCTTATCCGTAACCAGCGATTGGCATCATAAAGCGGTGATTATTGCTCATCTTTTCCTCCTAACAATCAGCCTATTAGTCACGACATCAGCAATTGCTGCAACTAATGCACGGGGCGTTGAAATTGCTTATTTGTTAGATAATGTACTCAGTGAGCCACTCCTAACAGAATCGACTGCTGAAGAAAGTAACCTGTGGCTTCGCATAGCGCAAGGCTATGCCATGCCTAATAACACCTCAGTCTATACAAAAAAATTCGAAGATTTTTATGCTGCTCGGCCTGAATATGTTAATCAGATGATGGAGCGAACTGAGAAATACTTATTCTATGTGGTGGAAGAAGTTGAAAAGCGCGGCATGCCAACTGAAATTGCTTTGCTACCGATGATAGAAAGTGCTTACAACCCACAAGCACAATCGCGCAGTCGCGCAGTCGGCATTTGGCAATTTATCCCGTCAACTGGCACATACTTTGGTTTAGAACAAAACTGGTGGGCAGACCATCGTAGAGATGTGACTTCATCGACACAAGCCGCTTTAGATTATCTAGAAAAGCTACACGGCATGTTTGGTAGCTGGGATTTAGCACTCGCCGCCTACAACGCTGGAGAAGGCACAGTCAGTCGTGCAATTGCACGAAACGCAAGAGCTGGCTTGCCGACTGATTACGACAGCCTAAATTTACCGCTAGAGACTGAGCAATATGTACCAAAACTACAAGCAATTAAGAATATTGTGACGAATCCTCAACAATATGGCCTTTACATCAACGTGATCCCTAACCAAGCTTACTTTGCAGAAATAGACCCGCCTTATCAGATAGATGCAAAATTAGCAGCTAACCTTGCTGAGATTTCGGATGAAGAGTTTGCTTTGTTAAATCCAAGTTATAAGCGCCCTATTATTGCCTCAAAAAATAATGCGCATAAAATCTTATTGCCAGTTTCTAGCATTGATACCTTTAAATTCAATTTAGCCAACTATGATGAGTCACTGACTAAGTGGTCGGTTTACAATGCCAAACGCGGTGAAAATATTGCAAGCATTGCTGAAAAGTTTAATATTTCCTTAGATAAATTACGTAACATCAACAGCCTTTCAAACGATAAGCATTTAGCCAAACCGCTACACTTATTGGTTCCATCATCAGAAGAACTCACAGATGGAATTGACGTTGCGCAATTAGCCATCCAAAAAACGCAAATTAATACACCAAGCGCTAAAATCGAACATGTTACGCATAAAATAAAGCGTGGCGAGACATTGAGTACTGTTGCTAAAAAATATGGCACTGACACCAGAACTTTAATGAAAGTAAATCGTCTTAAATCGTCTAGAATTAAAGCTGGTCAGATTATTAAGATTAAAACAAGCCCAGAAAGAGCTAAGACAAAAAGAATTTAATGTTTAAACAATTCCGCTTACATTAGCACTCTGTTTAGCTAATCAGTCACTATGCGCATACAATTGCTAATCATATGAATATCAACATACCTGCAATCATAGGCAACAATCCATTTATTAATTCTCTTCAATTCATCAGTGCTCTTTTTATATTTAGCTGTTTAATGCTGACTGGTTGTAAACAACAGCCTGAAACAGTAATAGATTACAGCAAAAGCTATCCTAGCCAAGATGGTGGCACCATGATTAGTGCCATGACAGCAGAACCAAGCGGTCTTATTTTTATGGTTGCGGGCGAGTCAGCTTCTGCAGCCATTGCATCTAATTTATTTAATTCGCTATTAAAATATAACGGCAACTTAGATATTGAAGGCGATTTAGCTGAAAGTTGGCAAATCTCAGACGACCAAAAAACCATCACATTTAAACTCAAACCCAACCTACAATGGGCTGATGGCAAACCGCTCACAAGCGCTGATGTTTTATTTACATGGAAAACGGTCACTGATGAGAATACGCGTAGCCCTTACGCATCAGATTATCAGTTAGTGGTCAATGCTGAGGCACCTGATGCACTGACCTTTAAAGTGACTTATGGACAAGTCTATGCGCCTGCATTAGATAGTTGGGCGAGCTTGCATATTTTACCTAAACACTTATTAGCCGGTCAGGACATTCGCACTTCATCATTCGCGCGTAACCCAGTTGGCAGTAACTACTATCAATTATCACAATGGAATCATGGAGAAAACATTAAGCTTTCTCGTAACCCAAACTCTGTGTTAGGCCAAGCAGCCATCGAACAACTGGTGACTCGAATCATCCCCGACAATTCTGCGCAATTTTTAGAGCTGATGGCAGATAATATTGATAGTATGGGTTTAGATCCCATCAAATACTCACGCATTATTCCAGCCAGACCAGAGTTAAATAAAAATCTTAATTTATACAAAGAGTTAGGCAATAGCTATACTTACTTAGGTTTTAATCTTAAACACAAGCCATTTGACGATGTTCGTGTACGAAAAGCTATTAATTATGCGATTGATAAGCAAGAAATTATTGACGGTGTCTATTTGGGTTTAGGCATCAATATTGCTTCGCCCTACAAACCTGGTACGCGCTGGAGCAATTCATCACTAAAGCCCTACTCTTATAACCCAGAAAAAGCGCGTGCACTTCTTAAAGAAGCTGGTTTTGTTCAAAATGCAAATGGCATTTTAGAGCGTGATGGCAAACCATTTGCCTTTGAAATCATTACTAATCAAAATAAAGAACGTGAAAAATCAGCAGTCATTATTCAACGCAGACTAAAAGAAATTGGAATCGACGTCAAAATTCGGGCGATTGAATGGGCAAGCTTTATTAGTCGCTTTATCAATACAGGTGATTTTGATGTTGTGATACTGGGTTGGGGTCTAGGATTAGATCCTGATCAATATAATATTTGGCATTCCAGCCAGCAAGCACCTGGTCAATTTAACTTTATTGGCTATCAAAATCCAACAGTTGACCAGCTGTTAGAGCAAGGTCGCATCGAACTTGATCCAGATAAGCGGCAGGAAATATACTATGCTTTTGCAGCAGAATTATTAGCAGATAGTCCAATCGTGTACCTCTCTGCTGGATATGGGTTAACCGCAATGCATAAACGTATTCAAGGTATTGTCAATCCGATTCCACCAGCTGGTGTGGGCTATGACTCACAAAAATGGTACATTCCTATGCCTTATCGCAGAAATCAAATAAGCGCAAACTAATATGCTGAAATATACAATCAAACGTGTGTTATGGATGGTGCCAATGTTGATTGGTATTAGTCTTATTTCCTTTTTTATCATGCATTTAGCACCTGGCGACATTACTAATAATGAAGCGGCTTTTAATCCAAAAGCCAGTGAAGAATCCCGCCAAA
>JBFJJY010000086.1:0-6799 GCA_041612055.1 Methylophilaceae bacterium
ATTTGGCCAGTATTAACCAATAGTAACGCTGGTGGACCAAGTGTTTCTCCATCAGAAGCTGTATTGCTGATGAATCGGACAAGGCTACTTGTTTTGGATGTGCGCGAAGAAGCCGAGTTTGCAGCAGGACATATTCAGGGCGCAAAACATATTCCTGTCGCTCAACTTGCGGATCGAATTAAAGAATTAGCTAAACAAAAAAGCAAACCGATATTAGTGGTTTGTCAGCGTGGCGTGCGGTCAAATGCGGCGTGCAAAACATTAGCGGCAAATGAGTTTACACAAGTTAGCAGCCTCGAAGGTGGCATAGATAAATGGATAGAGGCTAAAATGCCTTTGGTAAAGGATTAATGATGGCAAACGTGACGATGTATACAACCGCATACTGCCCATATTGCAACAATGCTGAGCGTTTATTAACCAGTAAAGGCGTGACTGAGATTAATAAAATTCGGATTGATGAAGAGCCAGAATTGCGGATGGAAATGATGGAAAAAACAGGCCGCCGCACAGTGCCGCAAATTTATATCAATGAGCAGCATATTGGCGGTTTTGATGATTTGCGCGCGTTAGATTTAGCTGGTGAACTTGAACCTTTATTGGCGAAAGAAGCTTAATTGGTCAATATTTAGATGATTAAAGCGTCATAAAAAGTTAAAATAACGTGTTAGGAAATGTTGCAAGCTTTAATCAATGAACAAACAATAGGAAATTTAAATGGCAAAAGATAACAACGCTGCGCCAGAAGCGGCTGAAACAGAACAAACACAACCAGGTTTTGCAATCGAAAAATTATATGTAAAAGATGCCTCTATTGAGGTGCCAAATGCACCACAAATTTTTACCAACAGAACAGCACCACAAATTAGTGTGGAACTCGGTAACAGCGCAACTCGCTTAGAGACTGGCGTTTTTGAAGTCGCAATCAAAGTCACTGTGACTGCAAAAATAGAAGACACCACTGCCTTTTTGGTAGAAGTGACTCAGTCCGGCATTTTCGGCATTCGTGGCATTCCAGATGAAAACTTGGAAGTGGTTTTGGCCATTACTTGCCCAAATATTTTGTTCCCATATGCAAGAGAAGCTGTTTCTGACATGGTAACTAGAGCTGGATTTATGCCAGTGTTGTTAAATCCAATTAACTTTGAAGCGTTGTACGCGCAACAGAAAATGGAACAAAACCCATCAGAAGCGCCAAATTAATAAGTAGAAAGCTGAATGAAATCTTTATTTTCTAAATTCATTACTTTTTTATTACGGTTAAACCCAAGTTTAGTGTTGCTGAGCTTGGGTTTTTCTTTGAGCCTGTCATTGCCAGTTCAAGCAGCCGATTTTCGTTCGATATTGCCTGCGAAAGCAATTGCTTTTGATGCGCCTTCCGCAGAATCAACGAAAACTTACATCATGACACAAGGCTATCCAGTTGAAGTGATTGTCAATTTGGGCGCATGGGTCAAGGTGCGTGACCAGCATGGTGGATTGAGTTGGCTAGAAGGTAAAGATTTAAGTGCCAAGCGGACGGTTATTGTGACAGCCAATGCCGAAATTAAAGAGGCAGAAAGTGCTGATTCCAAATTACTTGCTACGGTTGATAAGGATGTAGTGCTTGAGGTGTTGTCTCCCAGCATTAATTTAGGTTGGGTTAAAGTAAAACACCGTAATTGCGTCAGTGGATATATACAAACTAGCGCAATTTGGGGGCTGTAGTGAAGAAAATTGCCGTTTTAGGTGCAGGCGCATGGGGAACAGCACTTGCCATTCATGCTAGCCATCAGCACAAAGTCACTTTATGGGGACGCAATGCAGGCCATGTGTCTGGTATGCGTAAAGCGAGAGCGAATCCTTTATATCTGGGTGATTTTAAATTCAATGACAACTTAGAGGTTGAGGAGGATTTAGCGCACGCAATCGAAGATGCTGATTTGATTTTATCGGTCGTTCCAACTGCAGGTTTTCGTCTTTTGCTAAAAGAGCTCAAAAAGCTTGGATCTAAACAGCCTCTTATTTGGGCACATAAAGGCTTAGAACCTATTTCTGCATTATTGCCACATGAGGTGGCTGTAGAAGAACTCAGCATGAGTCAGCAATGGGGTGTGTTGTCAGGCCCTAGTTTTGCAGCCGAATTAGTGCGTGGCTTACCAACAGCGGTAACACTGGCCGCTAATGACACAGCATTTGCATTAGAAGCTTCAAAATTACTGCATGGTGGAAGTTTGCGCGTTTACAACAGCGCAGATGTCATTGGTGTTTCTGTTGGAGGCGCTGTTAAAAATGTCATGGCGATTGCAGCGGGTATTTCCGATGGCATGGGTTTTGGTAATAATGCACGTGCGGCGATGATTACCCGTGGCTTAGCTGAAATTACCCGCTTCGGTATTGCGTTAGGCGCAAAACCAGAAACGTTTATGGGTTTGGCAGGCGCAGGTGATCTAATATTAACCTGTACTGGACAATATTCTCGCAACAGAGAGGTCGGTTTGCAGTTGGCTTCAGGTAAAGCATTAGAAGAGGTTTTAAATGGCTTAGGCCATGTCGCAGAAGGTGTTAATACAGCGCGTGAAGTCATGCGCCGTGCCGACAAAATCAATGTCGATATGCCAATTACTTATGAAGTGAATCAAGCTTTATCAGCAGGCAAGTCAGCTAAAGAAGCAGTCATGGATTTGTTAGGCCGCGAACAAAAGGCTGAAGTCATTTAGCGCGTATTACACGCCACCTTCAAAACCAATCTGTCGCCAAGCTTCATACAGCAATACAGCGGCAGAGTTTGATAAATTTAAACTCCTGCTTTCAGCTAACATCGGCAAACGCACTCTACGCGCTGGTGTAAAGCTATTGCGAATATCATCAGGCAAGCCACGTGTTTCTGGACCAAACACAAACACATCGTCTGCTTGAAACTGAATGTCACTATGGCGCGTGCTGCCTTTGGTGGTAATGGCAAATAAGCGTTTACCAGCCAACGCTGCTTTGCATGCATCCCAATTTTCATAAACCTTGAGTGTTGAAAACTCATGATAATCAAGCCCAGCACGTTTTAGCTGTTTATCTTCCAGCTTAAATCCCAAAGGTTCAACTAGGTGTAATTGTGCGCCTGTGTTGGCGCATAGGCGAATGATGTTACCCGTGTTAGGGGGTATTTCTGGCTCAAATAAAACGATATGAAACATAATGCATCATTTTACCGTATCAATGGTGAGCGTGGAATCAATTACTGGGTTCTTGCTACAACATAGCAACTGACCTTGCGCGCTCCCGCTTTTTTGATGGTTTTTGCCAGTTCGTTGAGACTGCTCCCAGTTGTCATCACATCGTCAATCAATGCAATATGTTGGCCAATCAATGATTGATTGCATTCAAAAGCCCCGCGCATATTTTTTAAGCGGTGCTTGAGTGGTAAGCTGGCCTGAGGAGGGGTGTTCTTAATTCTGTTGCAACTCGTGCTATCGAGTGTGATGTCATACTGTTTGGCAATGATTTTTGCTAATTCTAGTGATTGATTAAAGCCGCGCTCTTTAATTCTAGTCGCGTGTAATGGCATGGCAATCATCATGTCGATGTCGTTATCAGCTAGTTTTGTAGAGAGTAGTTTGGCAAAAGTTTGGCTCAGATATAAAGCGTTATTATATTTATACTGTTGCAGTAATGCATCAACAGGAAAGGCGTAGGTCAATAGTGCATACGTTGCATCATAATGAGGTGGCTCTTTAATGCATTTGCCACAAATATCGCCTTGTGTGCTTAAGCCACATTGCGGACAACTGAGGCTTGGTGCGGGTGGTAAGTCATGAATGCAATCTGCGCATAAGCTTAATTCGCTATGAATGGGAGCGTCACAAAGAGTGCAATTTTGTCTAAATATAGAAGTCGGCCAACGAGTGTAATTTGACAGTTGATTATATTTTAACCAGTTGTTCATATTATTTTTATTATTGCTTTACAGTTATTAATTTATTGATTAATATGGCAAAAATTTACTTAAAAGGCTACTTATGCTTAAAGATAACCTAGTACAATCACAAGAAAATATTATAAACGTGGATGCGTTAAACGCGAATAAATCTGTCGATTGTCAACCAGTCAAGAGAAAGACTGTACAACGCTGGAGCGTTGAAGATATTGTCGCTTTATATGAGATGCCGTTGAATGATTTGATATTCAAAGCACAAACCGTGCATCGTGAAAACCATGACCCTAATGCCGTGCAAGTCAGCACCTTATTATCGATTAAAACAGGCGGTTGCAGTGAAGACTGTGGCTATTGCCCACAAGCGGCACGTTATCATACTGAAGTCGAAAATGAGCCGATGATGCCGATTGATGAAGTGTTAAAAGCTGCGCGAGCGGCAAAAGACAGTGGCGCAAGCCGGTTCTGTATGGGCGCTGCATGGCGTAGTCCTAAACAAAGAGATTTAGAACCTGTGCTAAAAATGATTGCAGAAGTCAAGGCGATGGGCTTAGAGACTTGCGCAACGTTAGGCATGTTAAAAGAAGGTATGGCAGAGCAGCTTAAAGAGGCAGGTTTAGATTATTACAACCATAATCTAGACACTGCGCCAGAGTTTTATGGCGATGTGATTAGCACACGTACATACGAAGACCGGCTTGATACATTAGATAGCGTACGTGAAGCTGATATTAATGTATGTAGTGGCGGCATTATCGGCATGGGCGAAACGCGTAAACAGCGTGCTGGCTTATTGGCGCAATTTGCTAATATGGAGCGTCCGCCAGAAAGTGTGCCAATTAATTTATTAACCCAAGTAGAAGGCACGCCTTTACACGGCACCGAAGAGTTAGATCCATTTGAGTTTGTCCGCACGATTGCTGCTGCAAGAATCGTCATGCCGAAAAGCTTTGTTCGTTTATCTGCAGGCCGTCAAAGTATGCACGAAGGCATACAAGCCATGTGTTTTATGGCTGGTGCCAATAGTATTTTTTACGGTGAGAAATTACTGACTACAGGTAACCCAGAGGCAGAGACAGATAAGAAGTTATTCGAAAAACTCGGCATACACGCTATCTAACAATGTTAGCTGACTTACAAAAAGCATTAGATCAGCGAGCCGTTGATGGATTATTGCGTCAGCGCCGTTTATTAGATTCGCCGCAAGCAGAGTATATTGCGACCAATAATCAGCAGTATTTATCATTTTGTAGTAATGACTATTTAGGATTGGCTAATCATCCGCTGTTGATTAAAACCATGCAAGAAGCCACAGGTAAAGCTGGCGTTGGTAGTGGTGCTTCTAATTTGATTACTGGCCACCATCGTTATCATGACTTATTAGAAAAGCAGTTAGCACAATTTGTCGATATGCCAGCGGCTTTGGTTTTCTCGACAGGTTATATGGCGAATATTGGTGTGCTAGGCGCACTGGCTGGACGGGAAGATGCCATCTTTGCTGATAAGCTCAATCATGCTTGTTTAAATGATGGTAGTTATTACTCTTTGGCTGCGTTCCATCGATTTGCACATAATGATGTTGCGGCCTTGGAAAAGCTACTTAACAATAGCAAGGCTAAGCGCAAAATCATTGCCGTGGATGCGGTGTTTAGTATGGATGGTGACCTTGCGCCACTAACAGACTATTTGGCGTTATGTGAACAATATGATGCCTATTTATATGTCGATGACGCACATGGTTTTGGCGTGTTGGGTGAGCATGGGCAGGGCTCGCTCAATCATCTGCAATTAAAGTCACCTCGCATCATCATGATGGCGACGTTGGGCAAAGCAGCTGGGGTCGCGGGCGCTTTTGTCGCTGGTGAGCAAGTGGTCATTGATTACTTAATTCAAACGGCAAAAAGCTATGTATACAGTACACCAGCGCCACCAGCATTGTCAGCGACTTTGTCAGCTTCTGTACAATTAATCGAGCAAGGCGATGCATTAAGAGCACAGTTAAGGTTGTTGATTCGTACTTTAAAAAACAACCTTAAGCTGACTAAATGGCAATTAATGCCTTCAGAAACCGCTGTGCAGCCATTATTAGTTGGCAGTAATCATGATGCGCTTAAATTGAGCGAATATTTGCAGGAAAAAGGTATTCTTGTGCCAGCTATACGACCGCCAACCGTGCCAAAAAATACGGCACGACTCCGCATTTCGCTGTCGGCAGGGCACAGCGAAGCGGATGTTATACAATTAGCACGATTGATTAATGAAGCAGAGAGAGAACTAGCATGACATGTCATGTTGAAGTGATAGGCAAAGGCCATCCACTGGTGTTAATCCATGGTTGGGGCATGCACAGCGGCGTATGGCAATCGTTGATAAAGCGCTTGTCAAAAAACTATATGCTGTATGTGGTTGACTTGCCAGGCATGGGAAAAAGCCCTCCTATTGAACCCTATCATTTATATCGTATAGCAGAAGAAGTCGCAGAAGTGATTCCTGGTGTTTCGGATATTTTAGGCTGGTCTCTCGGTGGTTTGGTTGCGCAAAATATTGCGGTGACCCAGCCTGACCGCGTAAAAAGATTGATTCTAGTTGGCTCGACGCCTTGCTTTATTGAAAAAAAAGGATGGGAGTCGGGTATTCGCCGCGATTATTTCACCGAGTTTTCTCAAAACTTAGAAACAGATTATCAGCGGACGATGATTAAGTTTTTGACCTTGCAATGCATGCGAGCAAAAGATGCTAGAGACACAATTAAGCAGTTGCGTCAAAGCTTTGAGTCAAAACCCGCGCCATCACAAAAAACATTAAGAGAAGGCTTACATGTATTGTTAGAGAGCGATTTGCGCGAAGAAAGTATCAAAATTCGCAAACCGACCTTATTCATACATGGTGACC
>JBFJJY010000087.1:0-6785 GCA_041612055.1 Methylophilaceae bacterium
AAAAATAAAATGCTATTGCAATCACTACCAGAATACAAAGAAGTTAAACGCTTTTACGCAGTAAAAAACAAAAAATACTGTGCGATTTATGAAAGACAATTGACACAATAAAGTCGAAAGAAAACCATGAACCAGCAATCAATACCATGCCCTGTTTGTAACCACGCTACGCATTATAGCTTTAGTGGAAGAGACTTGATGTTTAATCACTATGAGCGATTTGATTATAACCAGTGTACTAACTGTGACTTAGTGTTTCAGTTTCCACTGCCATCTTCAGAGCGTATTAGCGAATTTTATCCTGACGATTATGGCGTGTATGAAGAACAAAGCAGATTAAAAAAAATTGGTAAGCTCAGAATAGCTAGTCTAAAAAGAAAGTTTGGATATACCCATTTAAAGAGCAATCGAACGGCTGATTTTGCCGCTCGTGTCATTGACACTTTCAAGTGCACTCCATTTGAAATTCCTTATGTTGAAAATGGCGCTCTATTAGATATTGGCTGCGGAAATGGTCGCTTTCTACACGGTATGCAGCAATTAGGCTGGCAGACTAAAGGTGTGGAATTTAATGCTGGTGCGGTTGAGGTCTGTAAGAAATCAAATTTAGATGTTTTTCATGGCGATTTGTTTTCGGCTAAATTGGCGGATGCAAGCTTCGACGTAGTTAATTTAAGTCATGTTATTGAACATGTGCCAGATCCTAAAGCACTATTCATAGAAGTCGCTAGAATCCTTAAACCTAATGGCATTTTTATTATTAAAACACCCAATAGTAAGGCTTTAGGAAGAGCGCTGTTTGATACCAATTGGTATGCCAATGATGTTCCTAGACATCTGTACTTATTTTCTCAAAAAAATCTATTGGAAATGGGTAAGGCTTGCAATCTTACAATGATCAGAATGGAAACGAACTCTACACCAAAGATTGTCTTAAATAGTGTGGACTATGTATTAAAAAATACAAAAAAACCTTCAAAACGGGTCTGGTGGAAACGATTATTAGCTAAATCTTATGTATTGCTTTCTAAATATAAAAAGCAAGGAGATGAGATACACATCGTATTTAAAAAATAACTATGCAAAAACGCATCTTATTTTTATCTAAAGGGGAAAATGCATCCTCGACCCGATATCGCGCATTGCAGTATTTTCCACTTTATCAACAATCTGGCTATCAAGCGATCCATCTAACCATTGCTGGCGGTATATTGCCTTTTTTAACAGCACTATGGCAGGCATCCAGATCTGATATTGTCATCTTGTTACGTAAAACATTCCCTGCACCGTTTTTTTGGTTATTGCGAAAAGTATCCAAAAAACTGATTTTTGAGTTAGATGATGCTATTTTTAGCAATACTGATGGTAGTTACTCAGAAACCAGAATGTCTCGATTTATCGCTACCGTCAGCCAATGTGATCATGTGTTTGCTGGTAATGCCTATTTAGCCGAAACAACGAAAGCGTATCAAGCTAAGATAAGCATTATTCCAACAGCGTTAAACACCAAAAAATACCAACTGCCTGCCGCTACGCAGCATTCGAACGACTTTACGCTGGTTTGGATTGGTAGCCGCTCTACCAAGAAATATATTGCTGGTATATTACCTGCTATTGAAGCAGCTGCTCGATCAGTGCCGAATCTCAAGCTTAAAATTATTGCCGACTTTTCGTTACAAAGTGACGACTTACCTATCATTAATATCCCATGGGCAGAAGCAACAGAAGCCGTAGAAGTCAGCCGCGCTGATGTTGGTTTAGCCCCATTACCTGCTGACAATTGGACTAAAGGGAAATGTGCTTTAAAAGTATTACAATATCTATCCGCTGGCCTGCCTGTTATTTCTTCAGCAACGAGTGCAAATGGCTATGTCGTTGAACATTTAAAAAGTGGATTCCTTGCAGAAACGGCTAGCGATTGGACTCAGTCCATTATCATGGCTTATCAACAAAAAGAGCAGTTAGCCACAATGGGGTTATATGGCAAAAAAAGAGTCCAATGCGAGTTTGATATAGAAGTTGTTTTTAAGAAAATTCTTGCGCAGCTGGCGCATTTATAAAAACTATTTTGATCTAGTCAAACGGCTTAAATTTTTGCAATCGCTCACGACAAACAGCGTTCATGTTCCCAGCCTCTAAATATGCCGACAACACATCCTGCCAGTAAGTGAGTCCTAGTACACTAAAGTACTCTTGATATTTACACAATCGTTTAAAGCTTCTTAGTCGTGTCGAACAAGTCAGTGCCCAAGGATAGATAGTCATATCTGAAATATCAATTAATCCAAAACGATTATTGGGTAACAACAGAATATTTCCAGTATGCAAAGAGTGAAAATGGATACCTTTTTCATGCAATTCTGATAGAAACTCACCAAAACGCCTAGCCGTTTGTTGGACCCTTTCTTGATCTTGTTTGACCAAATTTCTGATTGAGTCCCCTTCAAGTGGCTCATACAAGACAGCTGTATGCCCGCTTGTTTCTAGATGAAACAATGATTTAATTTGCACTGTAGGAATTGCTAACTGATGAAGTCTAGCGGCATTACGGCAAAATCTTCTCGCATGTGAGTAAAGTCTGGTCCCACTCAACAAATTTCTTGCACGAAATATCTTGAGAATATTGCCGTTTTTTAACAAGACAACTTTAAGCCCTCTTGGGTCTTGTTCTAACACTTTTCCACCAGCACACAATGCCTCTAAGTCATGATTTAGCAACAATTGACTTGTTCGAAACAAATGTTTAAACCATTTCATCATGATTTTATAAAAGAATTGATATTCCGTTGCACCTGAATTTGATGCTGATTAGTAAAAACTTCCCAATCTGGCACGTCTGTCCAATCACTCAGAAAAACAAAGTCTAATCCTGCTCGTGTAGAAGACTCATAATCATACTTGCTATCACCAATAAATAAAGCTGGGAATTCAATATTGCCATTTTGTTTTTCGCGCATCAGTATCGTATCTTTATTATCAGGGCTACCAAACAATCCGCCATCAAATAAACTGGTTAACTCTCGCTTCTCAAACAAATCTCTGATTTCTTGTTGGTCACCGCCAGATACCACCAACCATTTGATATCAGGAGTTGCTGCACGTAGCTCATGTAACCCATCAGCAATCTTACAACGTAATAATCCTTTGCTTACAGCTAAGCTAAATGCCTCTAAATACTCTTGTACAAGTGCTGTTGTCGCTTCTTTTTTAAGCACTTCTTCAATGTACCAAACAAATTTTGGATAACGGGAAATACCACCAAACTCAACATGATGATCAACCAACGCTTGCGCTTGCGCATCGGTAGCACCTAGCTTTTTTGCGGTTCGAAAATAAGAGTCTATTTTTGTGATATTTGAGTCTAAGATCACGCCATCGCAATCAAATACAATTGTTTTATATTTCTCTACTTCTACAGTCAAGGTAAACACCTCTAAATGAAACAGGTTTGAAATATATTATTGTTTTTATTAAGAAAAAAGTTTTGCACCCAAAAGTGCAAAACTTTTGTTGGTACGAGCAAAAAATTAAGCAGGTTTAATTGCGCTGGCTTCTTTTGCTAATTTTGTAATGTGTGCCCAGTCTTTATTGGCTACAGCCTCTGCTGGCGTTAACCAAGTACCACCACACACTACCACGTTTGGTAGTGCTAAAAATTCAGGTGCAGATTCGACTTTTACGCCACCCGTCGGACAAAACATCACATCTGCAAATGGACCTGCAAAGCCTTTTAACAAATTAATTCCACCAACGGCAACCGCTGGAAACAACTTTAAAAAGTAATAATCATCCGCATTTGCCATCATGATTTCTGAACCAGTCGAAACACCTGGCAACAATGGTAAACCAATTTGACGTGCATACTGACCAAGTTCTGACGTGTAGCCTGGGCTGACTGCAAATTTACAACCCACATCTAATGAGTTTTTTGCATCTTGTAAATTACGCACCGTACCAGAACCCAAAATCGCATCAGGGACATGCTTTGCAATTTGTTCCATCGCTTGTAAAGCGACTGGCGAACGCAATGTCACCTCAAGCACTTTAATGCCGCCTTCTAGCAAAGCTTCTGCCATTGGTACAGCATCTTCCACTTTGTTAATCACAATGACGGGAATAACTGGACCTTCTTTTGCTAAATCTAATGTATTCATATTTCTCTCAATTATTTAATAAATTCTTTTAATCTTAAACAGATGATCAATTTGCTTCAAAATCAATTGAGGTAAGGCACTTGAACGCAGGCAGTACGAAAAGTACGACTAGCGAAAGTAACGCCGCATCAATTGTATTTTCAAGCAAATTACAACCAGGTGATGGCACCTTCTTCGGCTGACAATACATTTTTCCGCATGCCGCCAAATAGCTCACGACCGAAGCCATGTTCATTGCTATGACGTTTCTCATCAGATAGCTCTTCGACTTCACGTTCTTCCCACTCATCTTCATTGACAAGCACATTCACCATGCCAACTTTTGCGTTCAAACGAATAATATCGCCTGTACGCACTTTTGCTAAAGGCCCTCCAGCAGAGGCCTCTGGGCTTAAATGAATCGCAGCAGGAATCTTGCCTGAAGCGCCACTCATGCGGCCATCCGTCACAATCGCTACCATAAAGCCTTTATTTTGCAAAACTGCCATCGGTGGCGTTAATTTATGCAGTTCAGGCATGCCATTGGCTTTAGGCCCTTGGAAGCGCACCACAGCTACAAAGTCTTTTTCTAGCTCACCACGGTCAAAGGCTTCAAGTAACTCTTCTTGCGCATCAAATACAATCGCTGGAGCTTCAATGATATGTCTATCTTCAGGAACGGCTGAAATCTTAATGACACTACGGCCTAAATTACCTTTAAGCAAACGTAAACCACCAGATTCATCGAATGGATGTTCTGCAGTACGAACAATCAGTTCATCTTTGCTTTCTTTTGGCAAATCTTTCCAAACCAGTTTACCGTCTTCTTTAGTAGGCAATTTACCGTAATCACGTAAACCTCCATAAGCAACAGTAAATACATCAGGATACATATAACCAGCATCGATTAATTCACGAATCACAAAAGCTGGACCACCCGCATCTTGGAACTGATTGACATCGGCTTTACCGTTTGGATAAACGCTGGCTAACAATGGTGTTGTTTTTGCTAAATGATAAAAATCAGTCCAGTCGATAATAATGCCTGCTGCACGAGCAATCGCCACCCAGTGAATCAAGTGGTTAGTTGAACCGCCAGTTGCTAGCAATGCCACCATGGCATTCACAATGACATGTTCATCAACTAATCGGCCGATTGGGATATAGTGATCTTTCTTAGTGTTTTCCAACACCATTTTTACTGCTTCGCGGGTGAGCAATTCACGCATACCATCATGTGGATGAATAAATGCAGAACCCGGCACGTGCAAGCCCATGGCTTCCATCAACATTTGATTACTGTTTGCAGTACCATAAAAAGTACAAGTACCAGCACCGTGATAAGCAGCAGATTCTGAAGCCAATAACTCTTCACGGCCAATTAAACCTTGCGCATATTGTTCACGGACCTTTGATTTTGACGTGTTATCAATGCCAGTACTCATTGGTCCAGCCGGTACAAATACGCAGGGCAAATGACCGAATTGCAGCGCACCTATCAATAAGCCTGGAACAATTTTGTCACACACACCTAATAATAACGCAGCATCAAACACATCATGTGATAACGCAACCGCTGTACTCATTGCAATGGTGTCTCGACTAAACAATGACAGCTCCATGCCAGGCTCACCTTGGGTAATACCATCACACATGGCAGGGACACCGCCAGCTACTTGGGCCGTAGCGCCTAATTTATTGGCCTCATCTTTAATAATATTTGGATAACTTCCGTATGGCTGATGAGCAGAAAGCATTTCATTGTAAGCCGTTACAATCCCAATATTTGGGGCTTTCTCAACGACAACTTTCAGTTTGTCGCTGGATGGCATTGCTGCAAAGGCATGCGCGACATTAGCACAGCCCAATCTATCGGCACCGCGATCACGGTTAGCGATTTTTTCCATGCGCTGTAAATAAGCAGTACGTGTAGGACGGCTTACTTCGATAATACGTTCTGTCACTTCTATATGGGATTGTTTCATACTTGATTCAACTCACTTATTTGATACTGCAGACTACGCAGAATTTAAATTAACTAACGCTTGATTATCGCCCAAAATAGGGATTTTCGTCAAACAACAAAAATGATTAGGAATGATTTTTATTTAAAAATGAATAACTTACCAACGGAAATAAATTATTTCTTGGTCACCAAAATATCCTCCAACATTAAATACTCTAAATCACATCCATAGAACATATTCAAAGCATCAGTTGGACTACAAATCATCGGCTCACCTCGGCGGTTTAACGAGGTATTTAACACCACTGCATTGCCTCTTAATTTTTCCAAATGTTGAATCAACGCGTAATAACGCGGATTTGTTTCTCGCGTCACCACTTGAGCACGTGCAGTGCCATCTTCATGTACTACTTCAGGAATTCGATCGTTCCAAGCTGGGTTCACATCAAAAGTAAACGTCATATAAGGCGCTGGATGATTGGTTTGCAATAAATCTTCCGCCACTGTATCCAACATACTTGGACAAAATGGACGCCAGCGTTCACGGTATTTAATTTGTGCATTAATCCGATCCGCCACGCCAGGATAGCTAGGATCACCCAAAATACTACGGCAGCCAAGCGAACGCGGTCCAAACTCCATGCGCCCTTGGAACCAAGCCAAAGGATTGCCTTCAGCTAGCAATT
>JBFJJY010000088.1:0-6727 GCA_041612055.1 Methylophilaceae bacterium
GGTAATAGCCCGAATCGTATAAATTGGCTAGATTCTTCGATTGCACTTTTTTGCCTCTTAAATCTATTACATGCTTCTTTATACAATAAAAAATCTTCTTTATTGTATTGATGAATTAACTCTAGCTCTAGGTCAGTTAAGGAATAAGATGGTTGATTCTTAGATGTGTTTTTGTTGACATCTAATGCTTTAAATGTTGTGTTATATAGCTTATTAATCAGAGTGAGAGAGGTTTCATATTCTTCAGTTATTCCTACAAAGCCATAACCTTGAATCCCCAGACCACCGAGCACCCTTGATTGTAAGTTTGTAAAACGGTTGTCAGCGATGAAGGTCTCAAAACTATCTTGATATCGTCGGTCGCGTACAAAATGTTCAAAATGCGATCGTATTTGTTGCTCTGGAGACCTAACAAAGGTGATGACATTTTTGGGATGAAAAAAAGGAGCATACTTCACATAATGAAGGTGACCTGAAAGAAACCGAGCATGTTTAGCAATATACTCACCAGCGGCAAATAGATCTTTCTTTTCATAAACGTATTTTAAAATTTTAGGGTGTGTTTCAGCGCTTTGTTGTGCGTAGTCATAAAAAGTATATTCAACCCCAAAATAATCTTCTGCTGCTTTTCTAAAGCTTGATCCAGCAGTTTTTGGAATGTGGATGAAATAAAGTGGGTTGTTTGTGTTGTTCATTTTATTAAAACGTAATTTCTCGATTATTTGTTTCTTAACTCATAAATCAGGGCGAATTTGTATCAACGTAACGAAAAGTTTTCACAAGATAATGTTAAATTGGGATTATAAGCTGGATCATGGGCAAGTTGATTTTTCCATTTCTTTTTCATATGGTTGGCTTCTCTTAGCGCACGTTTTTGTTTTTCTGGTGTGTTCTCACTGCCGCGTGAAATAGACTCGTGATGATAAAGTTCTGCCCATGGGGTGAATAAATTACGATAGCCTAACTCCCGTACTTTTAAGCAAAAATCAACATCATTAAAAGCAATTGGTAGATTCTTTTCATCAAGACCATTTACTTGCTGATAAATCGATTTTCTGACGATTAAACAAGCGGCTGTAACAGCTGATAAGTTTTGTATGAGATGTAATCGGGTGAAGTAACCAGAGCTCTTTCTTAGCAGGTGTTTGTGCGAATGGCCTGCGACACCACCTATGCCTAAAATGACGCCAGCATGTTGTATTTTATTATTAGCATAATAAAGCTTTGCGCCTACGCAGCCTATGTCAGGCCTGATGGCATGGCTGACCATCTCAGTGAGCCAATCGGGTGAAATAACTTCAATATCATTGTTTATCAAGCCTACTATTGAGCCTTTAGCATACGACACGGCATAATTGTTAATAGCTGAATAATTGAATGGATTATCCCATTTTAAAACGCGGATATTGGCGTTGTTATTTACTGACTCATCAATAAAGTCAAGTGTTTTTTCACATCTAGTTCTATTGTCGATAATTAGGATTTCGTAATTTCGATAGGTGGTTTTCTCAAGTATTGAGTTAATACAGGTTTTTAAAATGTCATATCCATCGCAAGTTGGCACTATCAGCGTCACTAGAGGCAAGGTTTTTGGTATAGGCCAATTTATTTTATAGGTGTTTGGATATTTTCCTTTACTAATTGAGGCATTTATATTTTGTGAAGCAAAGTGATCTTTTAAAGCTTTAATACCTGCGTTTGTGGTGTAATTTTTTGCTTTTGAATTTGCCGCCGTTGATGTGTTATGCGCACGCCAGTGATATAGCACATGCGGTATACGATGAATTTGCTTCGCTTTTAAGTCGGCGGTATAGCGTAATAACAAGTCATGGTCTTGGCTGCCCTCAACGCCGACACGTAGGCCACCGATTGATTTTAACCGTTGTGTTTCAAGCAAGACGGGATGCGCGATATAGTTTTGGCTATAGAGTAAGTCAGGGTTCCATTCTGGTTTGAAATGTGGCTCATATCGCGCGTTATGGATATCAATTTTGTCTTCATCTGCATAAATAAGTTTTAGATGTGGCGAGAGTTGTAAACGACCAACCATCATCAATAGGGCATGTGGAGACAGCATGTCATCATGATCAAGCAATAGCACATGATCGCCTTTTGCCATTTTTAAGCAAGCATTGGTTGTGTCAGAGATGTGAGTATTTTCTGATTTACGATGAAAATCAATACGATGATCTTGTTCTACGAATGATTTGATTAAATCGATATGTTCAAGCTTTGTTGAAGCATCATCCACAATACATAACTGCCATTTTTGATAAGACTGTTGCAGCACAGATTGAATACAGAGTTCTAAAAACTTTGGGTTGCTGTTATAGGTAGGTAGCAAGATTGAAACTAGATTGGATGGTTTGGTATTATCGGCAATAATTTTAAGGAGACGCTGCTGTTTTGACGCCTCTCTTTTAATCCAATGTTGATAATTGATTTCACTATAAGTAGTTGAAAAAGTTTCATTATAGATAGCTAAAATGCGCAGCATTAATTCTTGGTGGTGTTCATTTGGTAGCTTAGCTTCTATTTCTGCTGCGGATAGTTTGCGATATTCTGGATGCACGCGCGCAATGCGGTCATGCATAAACTCTTTCGCTTTTTTCTTGGTAAGTGGGTAAAACTTCAGCTCTTCAATAGTGAAGTCGAGCTTGTCTTCGACTGGATCAAAGCGTATTTTCTTTGGACGTTTTTTGAAATAAATCACCTTGTAGGTTGGGTTAGTATGGCGGTGAGGTAGTGTAAAAGCGTTTTTTTCATCAAAGCTTTGGCCATAATCGGGGTAGATTTTGCCTGTTTGGATTTGGCTGCTGATAAACCCCACTTTCATGGTAACGGAGTACCAACCTTTTATGAACAAAGGCGATTGTATATATAACTGAGGGTCGTTATCAGTTGACTGCCACTTTTTTCTAGATTGCTTATTGACGTTATGGAATGGCTTAATCACAAATAATTGGGCAAATAAATCAGACTTGCTGGTCAATAATCGAGTGATTAAATGTATGATTTTTTGTTTTAGTAGCGTTAGCAAGGAGCGGTTGTCCAAAATGTGATGTTGACACGTAATGCCATTTTAGCAAAGTTTTAATATTGTTGTTATTATCTGACTATTGAGGGTAATAAGGTTTGGTGCGCTGTGAGTATTTTATACGGTATTTGTATTTTGTAATTGAAGTTACATTGCAATGTGTGTGCTAGGTTAGATTTTATTGCGAGATATCTTATTTTTAGTTTTGGGTTGAATCAGTCATGAATATGCAGAAAAGTAGTAACACCGTTTGGCACAATGCGACTGTGACGCGCCAGAGGCGCGAGGCGCAGAATCAGCATCAATCAGTTGTATTGTGGTTTACCGGGCTTTCTGGTTCTGGCAAAAGTACATTGTCGCATGCGGTGGAGGAGCAATTACATTTAGCTGGCTGCCGGACTTTTGTCTTGGATGGAGATAATGTAAGGCATGGCCTTTGTTCTGATTTGGGTTTTTCTGACGATGATCGTACCGAAAATATTCGACGGATTTCTGAAGCGGCTAAACTGTTAGTCGAGGCTGGTGTGATTGTGTTAACGGCTTTTATTTCACCATTTCGAAAAGATAGAAAGAATGCACGCAAACTATTTCCGCATGGTGATTTTATTGAAATCTACTGTTCAGCCTCAGTTGAAGTGTGTGAAACGCGAGATGTTAAAGGGCTATATCAAAAAGCGCGTGATGGCATTATTAAAGATTTCACTGGAATTTCATCGCCTTATGAGGCGCCATTGAAGCCGGAGCTTGTGGTTAATACAGGTGAGCAGTCGCTAGAGGAAAGTGTGATGCAAGTGCTGGATTTTTGCAAACAAAGAGGCCTGATAAATGGTGAGATTAAGCGATAGAAGACTGTATGTTGTATGCAGATTGTGAGATGAAGCTTAGGTGCTAATCGATTTATTTACGCCCAACGCGCATTACGATCAACAATGGTCTGGTACCGTTGCTATTATTTCACCAGGGCATATTCCTACAGTCGATTTTTATATTGCATCAAGGGTAAGTGATGTTAATCCAGATGCCGTTTTTCGCTTTGAATCGCTAAAGAGAGACGTTCAAGCAGATGCTTTGCCTTTGGGCACGTTTATTATCATTGCAAGACACACGTCTGCTGCTTGGTTAGATTTTATAAAAGCAAATCAACAGCGTTGGAGTGGCGTTGCCTATTTGATGGATGATGATATTCCCAATGCCATAGGGTGCAGAGATATTCCTTTAGATTATGCTTTATGGACTGCATGGCGTTATTTAAATGCTAAACGCGGTTTAGCAAAAGTTTGCGATAGGCTATGGTTGTCGACTGAAGCGTTAAGAGTGCGATATGGAAGTCAGCAGACCCGTTTGGTTAGCCCACAGTATTTTGGTGAGGCAAGAGCAGCTGCGCCAGTTGGCAATCGGCGCTGGGCGTATCACGGTACGCGCATTCATCAGCGTGAAATGAAATGGCTTTTGCCGATTGTGTCTGCGGTGCAAGAAGCATTGCCATCAGCAGAGTTTGAAATATTTGGTGATGCTAAGGTCGAGAAATTGTTCAAAGCAGTTCCGCGTGTTAAGGTCATGGCGCCTTTGCCTTGGGTAGATTACGTAAATTATTGTTATTCTGCCAATATAGCGGTTGGTGTTGCACCCATGTTAACGGGTCAGTTTAATGCGGTGCGATCTTATACCAAAGCATTTGATATTGCCCGTTGTGGCGCCATTGGCGTGTTTTCGATGAGTGAGCCTTATCATGCGTTGCAAGCAGGTTCAGGTGCGTCTGTATTGCAAAATAATCAAGCACAATGGGTAAAAGAGATTATGAGCTTTCTGCAGGATGATGCCATGCGGTTAGAAAAATATCAGCAATTTCTGCAATGGATTGATGATCACTCAAGCCATCAAAGCCTTTCAGCACTCATTTCACCCAGTTCAAAGCGATGAAAAATACAATCAACCAAACACCAGTACCTGATTGGGCGAGAGCGTTATCCGATGAAGCCTACTTTGCAAAAGAGCAAGCTTGCTTGGGTGAATTGTGGAATTTTTTGGGTTTTGAAGGTGATATCCCGAATGTGAATGATTGGTTTCGCGCGACGTTGGGTGGACGTTCTATTTTTGTACAGCGCTTCAAAGAAGGTTTGCGTGCGTTTGAAAATATCTGCCCACACCGCTTTAACCAAATTCGCAGTGAAGATAAAGGTAATAGCCCAGTTGTTTGCAGCCTCCATCATTGGCGTTTTAACAGTAACGGTGATGCTGTTGGTATCCCTAAGTGCAAAGAATATTATGGCAAAACCCCGCAAGACATTAACGCGCGTTTAAACGTCGTTGAACTAGCCGTTTGTGGCGGCTTTATTTTTGGGCGATTTGGTAGCGGTGAATCATTAGAAGCTTGGTTAGGTGATGGCTATGATAGTCTCAATTTCTTAGCGGCCAACGTGGGCAAAGTCGGGCGTAAAAATTGGCAAGTGCAGGCGCATTGGAAATTGATGATGCAAATTAATTTGGATGACTACCATATCGTTGCAGTGCATCCCACGACGTTTGGCAAAAATGGTTATTTAAATGTGAATCAATTGAATTATGAACGTTTTGGTGCGCATGATTTTGAATCACATAGTGCATTGTCGATGGGTGGGGAGACTAAAGAGATTGCGACCATTGCGCAGGAATGCAGAGCGCAGCAATTGGTTTTGGCGAAGGAATATCTGACTTTTCACTTGTTCCCTAACGTGGTTGTTTCGTTTAATCATGCCACGCGATTGTTTGGAGATGATTATCACTATATGATTGTTCAACATTTCAAACCACAATCGACTAATCAAACCAATATTGGTGTTAGCGTCTATTTAATGCCATTTAATCGACCAGCGGGTGTTGTGAAGCGAGTATTGAGACATCTGACTATTCCAATTGTGAATGTGCTTTGTCAATTGGTGATGAATAAAGTACATAAAGAAGATAATCAGGCTTGCGAACGCTTGCAAAAAGTATCGCACCAGATTGAGAGCGAGATGCGGTTATCTGCTGGCGAACAGCGACTTGGTTGGTTTGAGCAAGTGTATGCGAAACACGTCACAGCGCGTATTAAGCAAAAAAATGATTGCATTTAATGAGCTTCAGATTGTGTTTTAGCTAGTGCAAAGTGAGAACAAGCTTCAAATTGAATTAAACTCTGTTGTTAAGATAAAAACGTTTCAATCATCATATTTTCAAGTTTGACGAGTATGTAATGCAAAATGAATTAATAAGATCAGTACCTGATTTGGCGAGAGCGTTATCCGATGATGCCTACTTTGCAAAAGAGCAAGTTTGCTTGGGTGAGGTGTGGAATTTTTTGGGTTTTGAAGGTGATATTCCGAATGTGAACGATTGGTTTCGCGCGACGTTGGGCGGACGTTCTATTTTTGTACAACGCTTTAAAGAAGGTCTGCGCGCGTTTGAAAATATCTGTCCACACCGCTTTAATCAAATTCGCTGTGAAGATAAAGGCAATAGCCCAGTTGTTTGCAGCTTTCATAATTGGCGCTTTAACAGTAACGGCGATGCTGTTGGCATTCCTAAGTGCAAAGAATATTACGGCAAAACCCCGCAAGACATTAACGCGCGTTTAAATGCCGTTGAATTAGCTGTTTGTGGCGGTTTTATCTTTGGGCGATTTAATCACGGACAACCGCAACAATCGCTAAAAGAATGGTTAGGTCAGGGTCA
>JBFJJY010000089.1:0-6647 GCA_041612055.1 Methylophilaceae bacterium
CTCTTTCGACAAAGAGATTATCGGTATGCATATCGGGCAACTGGTTTTTAGCCTGCAACATTTTCAATAGGCTAATGTTGTACATAGGCTCAAAATCTTGGATGTTGGGACCTAATAACTGAATATCTCGTGTTTTAACGACTTGATGCGCAATCGACCAAGCGATTAAAAAACCGTTCATGTTGTAGCCAGACCAACGCTTGCGGTTAATGGTATTGCCGATTTCTACTTGTTTAATAGAGGGGCCAAAACGATCTAATACCGTCTTTAAAAATTGACGCCAATCACTTTGTTCTTGCTGGCTATGCATATTGCTCGCCGCATCAAATGGTGCGATTAAATGCAAAGTAATCGCAAAACCTTCTGTAATCAGCCTTTGCAAAAATCGCGCATTAAAATGATCTAAATCACCGTAAGTAAAGTCGAGCCGCACACGGGTGATGCCTAATGCTTGCAGTTGGGATATCACATAATCATCGGTTGCTGGATTAGCATTCGAAGCGACACAAATGCCGAGAAAATCGTGAGGAATGAGATGGTTGTCAGCGTTTAGTAAATGCGCTTTGCGAAGATAGAAACCACCATTCAACATATACCACAGGGTATCAAGCAGCATTTTTTTGATAAATGGTGCATGCTGTTTTTTCTTCATGCTATAGGCCTTTTTAGGCGATTAAAAACAGAAGGTGTTAAAAAAGAGGATGTCAATTTCATGTGAAGGCAAAGCAATTAAATAACCATTATAAATGTGAATCGATAAAAGTTGGAATCAGCGCTTATTTATGCTTGCTGATAGAAGACCAAATTAAAAAGCGAGATAAAAAATCAGGCTGGCGGATTGATAGATAAGCAATGACAATTGCGCTTAAGATGGCGGTGGCTAAAAATAACTGTGGGATATTAAAGCCTAAGTCAAAAATCCATAGTGAAAAAATCGCTGAAACGACCATAAATAAAGCATTCATAATATTGTTTGCTGCAATGATTCTAGATTGATGGCTTTTTTCTCTCGGGCTTTGAATAAATGCGTATAAAGGGACGATATAAAAGCCACCAAAAACACCAATCAATAAGATATCAGCCAGTAAATGTAGGTGTGGAAAGCTGGCTAGAAAATGCAGATAATCATGCGCTAGCGCAGGGGTCGGTAGTGCCGTATGAATATGAGTGCTGGTGGCATATAGATCAACGCCAAATAATGTGATGCCGATTCCACCAAACAGCACAAGACCAAGCTCAATTTTAAAATTAGAAAGTTTTTCACATAATAATGAGCCAATACCAATCCCTAAAGAAAAAATAGAAAGCATTAAGATAAATACGCTTTCATCACCATGCAGCGTGAATTTGGCAAAGTTGGGAAACTGTGCGAGCAAAGTGGCACCAAAAAACCAAAACCAAGAAATGCCAATAATGGCTAGCCAGAGTGGTTGGTGTTGCCAAATAAATTTTAAATTATAAAAAGTCTCTGTGATGGGGTTCCAGTTAATCGCTAGCTCTGGCGCGCCTGCAGCAGTATGCGGTACACCACGGCTTGTCCAATAGCCGATGACGGCGAGGGTGATGACACAAACACTAATGAGTAGCTCACTGTTGGGTTGCATAGCTAGCCATGCACCTAATATTTGCCCTAGCAGAATGGCGACAAAGCTACCCATTTCAAACATGCCGTTACCGCCAACTAGTTCACTTTCATGTAATTGTTGAGGTAAATAAGCGTATTTAACTGGGCCGAATAAAGCTGAATGGACGCCCATCATAAAAAGTGCAGAGGCTAGTAACACAATGTTGTGCATAAAAAAACCGACACTGGCAAACAGCATAATGATGATTTCAAATACTTTGACAAAACGGATAATTTGCGATTTTTCGAACTTGTCGGCGATTTGCCCTGCGGTGGCTGAGAATAGAAAGAAAGGTAAAATAAATAAGCCAGGCAGGATGGTGGCCATGGTTGCGCTGTCGATATTAGTCAGTTGGTTGGTACGGAAAACAACCAGCGTAATCAACGCTGTTTTAAAAGCATTATCGTTAAAAGCACCCAAAAATTGGGTGAAGAATAGTGGTCTAAACCGCTGCTCTTTTAACAGTTGGAATTGGTTGCTCATGGTGGGTTTTCCTAGGGCAATAGCCTTTTCAGCCACTGGTTTCGATAAGCAAAGAGTCTATCATCCGCATGAGTGGCAGACTCAACCCATTCAATCTTAGCATTGCCATTGGCATGTGAAACTAATGATTTGGCACGCTGTGGACGAATCAGCCTATCTTGCTTGCCATGGATTAGATAGATCGGTTGTTGAATCCTGTCTAACCATTGCTTCGTTTTCATTGGGTATCGCAATAATGTGTTAACGGGTACAAAGCGAGGCATATCATCAATTACAACGGCTAACAGCGAATCATACGCCGCGACTAAAAAAACAGGGTTTTGTTGATGCTGCGTTGCGACCGATAATGCTATACCTGTCCCTATCGAGTAACCAAACAAAAAAATGTTTGTTGCTTGTTCTTTTGTTGCCAACCATTGGTAAGCACTTTCTGCATCAGTTAACAACATGTCTTGGCTAAACCAGCAATCGGTTGATTGACCATACCCGGGATAATCCCATGCCATTAAGTCATAACCCAACGCATGAAAAGCACCAGCATACTCATCAATACTGGCAAGGCTTTCACCATTGCCATGAAACATCATTAATGTTCCTTTTGCATTGGGCGTGCGCCAGATGGCAACATTTAACTTTCCGCAGCTGCCTTCTATGAATGCTTGCTCACTATCAATGCCGCGAGGTTGCCAATCGGCCGTGACGGGTTGGGTAATATGAGCAGGGAACAATAAGTACTTTTGCATTGTATACATGACAATACAAAAGAGAAAATAGATAAAAAGCACAACGCCAAATAGTTTAAGAACCGTTTTTCGTTTGATGATTAAGTTGGAGATGATATATCCTCAGCCATTTTTTTTAGTGTCACGTAATCGGTTTTAACTGTTCCTAGTATTGGGATTTCTTCAACAATCACTATTTTTCTGGCGATGGCAATTTCTGGACTACCAAGATTTTTCGCTACGATTTTTAAATCTTCGCGTTTTAATGCGCTGTCTGTCGTAAAAAGAATAATATTTTCGCCACGTTGTGCATCGGTTTGCGTGGTGGCAGCATGTTGGTGTTCAGGTGCTGCTGTGTGGGCAATTTTCTCTACGGTTTCTAGGGAAACCATTTCACCAGCCACTTTTGCAAATCGTTTAACGCGGCCTTTAATATAAATAAATCCTTGTGCATCAATTTTTACAATATCGCCAGTGTTATACCAACCATCTTCTGGTGGCACCAGTACGCCAGGGTTTTCATATAGGTTGTAGCCTAGCATCACGTTATCACCTTTAACGTAAAGTAAGCCACCTTCATCAATGCCTGGCACAGGTTCTAATTTATATGCCATGCCAGGAAACACTTGACCAACACTGCCATTAACATTCGCCATTAGGGTATTGGCTGAAATGCCTGGCGCACACTCGGTAGCGCCATACGCTTCTAGAATACGGATACCAAACTTTTCTGAATATACTTTACGTACTTCATCATTTAATTTTTCTGCGCCAGCAAGGACTAATCTGAGTTTATAAAAATCATAAGGATGCGCGAACTTGGCATAATTGCTGAGAAAAGTGCTGGTAGAAAATAACACCGTGCAACCACGGTCATAAATCACTTCTGGAATGGCTTTGTATTGAAGCGGGGATGGAAAAATCAATATTTTGATGCCATTTAAAATAGCCACTAATGACCCAGTCAATCCAAAGGCATGAAACAGCGGCAGTGCCATCATGAATTTATCTTCTGGAACCAAATCATATATTGCCATGACTTGCGCAGTGTTGGCCAAAATGCTTTTATGAGAGTGTACAACCCCTTTTGGTTTACCTTCAGAGCCTGATGTAAATAAGATGACTGCTGGGCTTTCAGGTTTTATTGATGTCATGGCTAAGCGAGGAAAGTGTAATGCATAACCCATTAGCCATAGTTTATCCAACAGATTAAAACGCGGGCGCAAATCCTCTAGATAAAGAATATTGAGATTTTGCAAACCAGCGACAATCTCTTCCAATTTGGCAGCTTCAATAAATTGATGCGAGGTAATAACGGTTTTAATATTAGCGGCTATGCAAGCGTTTTGCATACCAGCCGTGCCCGATGTGTAATTCAATAGAGCAGGGATGCGGTTAAAGGCGGTCATGCCCAAAATCAATGCGACAGAGTTTGTGACATTTGGCATTAATACCGCAACGGCTTCTTGCGATTGGCTCACTTTTTTAACAATGCGGCCAAGTGCCAAGCTCTTTTTTAACAAGACTTGATACGTTTCTTCAACTGCATTCATGTCTTCGATTAATGGCGTATGAGCGCCGAATTGATCGATGGCCTCTAAAAAGGCTTCAAAAATCGTATGACGCTTTTGAGCAAGAAATTGCATTTTTTGCATGATTTCTCGCATGCGCTCACCAGCTATTTTGCGACGCTGT
Source organism: Methylophilaceae bacterium (assembly GCA_041612055.1). Lineage (GTDB taxonomy): Bacteria > Pseudomonadota > Gammaproteobacteria > Burkholderiales > Methylophilaceae. Next base: position 4,526 of record JBFJJY010000089.1, read on the forward strand.
CTGGCAGATAGTCGAGTATCTGCTGGTGGCTCAATACTAATGCTTGTAGTGGGCAACACAGTGAGCGTGACGCTGGGCAGTAACTTTCGAGGATGTTTATCAGAGAGTCGCCCAAAATAAGATTGCGCTGCGCCTTCTACATGCACAGGCAAAATACGTGCACCCGTTTTGGCGGCGACAAAACCAGGGCCATCATAGACTTTCATGAGCGCGCCAGTGAGGGTGATTCTACCCTCAGGGAAAATCACCACATTTTCCCCCGCCTCTAATCGCTTGATGACTTTTTTCATGGCATAAGGGCTGGTTGGATCAACCGCTAAGTAGGGAGTTAAACCTAAAAAAAGTTTAAATAAACGATTTTTTAATACACTGGTATGAACAACAAAAGTGGCTTTTTTGGGCAGAAACAAGCCTAATAAAAGACCATCTATAAATGACTCATGATTAGCAATAATCAATAAGCGATTTTCTTTAGGCACATTGTCTAAACCATGCACATTGACTCTAAAGAGTATTTTGCAGATAAAGCGTAATACGCTAGCAATCATGTGCTATTCCCCCCTAGTTTTAGATTTATTATTGATGGCCTATTTAATCGACTGGATGGCATGCTTTTGCTCCAGCCAACAGATTAAGCGGCGCGTTATTCAGTAAAATCTAGTTTACTATAACCCAGCAAGGTGCCAGTTGCATATGCCGTATCAACGAGGGCAATTTGATAATCACCAATCGCGTTGACTTCTTTAATTTGCGCTTCGCCCAACCTTGTCAATGTCTCTAGCACTTCAGTCATTGTTCTTAGCCCTTCATTAAACTGTTTCAACTCAGCCTCATAATTAATACCAGCAATCAGCACTTGTTGTCTAGCAGCCAAAATACGTTGCCAGTTTTGCTCTACTTGGTCAACTGCATCATAGATTTCTCTTTTAATCGTTAGCGCTTGTAACGTTTTTGTTGTTAGGCGCTGTCCTCTCTGTTGAACGGCACGCGCTAACTGTGCTTTAGCGGCTTCATTACTCAATGGCATCTCAAATTTAAAACCCACTGACCAATCATTAAAATCACCATCCGCTATACTTTGATAGCTTTTGCCCAAACGGTCAAAGGTATTTGAAAGAGCGCCATATTGATAATCAATAGAAAATAAAGGTAGCGTTTGATTTTCTAGATAGTCAATCTTGGCTAAGTCGGCAGCTAAACTCAGTTCTTGCGTCAATAGCTCGATGCGACCTTCCATCGCATCTTGCATTAACTTTTTTCGATCAATATCATATTTAACTAAATTAGGTGCTGTCGTTGGTAAATAGAGCTTAGTTGAGGCGGAATCGTCTGAAATGTCATTTAATAAAAATTGCAGCTGTCTGTTCGCTAGCTTTAAATTGGTTTCTGCAATAATCAATGCCTCTAAGCGATCAGCAACACCAATTTCAGCCCGATTAATTTCAACCCGAGCTGTTAACCCTTCTGCAACCCGTGTTCTGACCATTTGCAAGTTCTGTTGCGCATACTCATATTGTTGTCTTCTAATATCTAACGCACCCCAACTTTCATATAGCTGCCAATACGCTTTATCTACCATGGCAATAATACGGATGCTTTGTAACCTTGTATTGAGCGTGGCGGCCTGTTGTTCAAAGTTGGCAATACGAATACTGGCTTCATTAACATCAATGCCTGCGTTTCTAAGTAGCGGTTGACTAAAAGAAAAACGTAATGCACTTTGATACTCTTTACTATCAAACTGAGCATCTTGGCGAGAGGTTCGTTTATTAGCAATTGGTGTACTTAATGTGACAGTGCCGCCGGTTCTTAATGGAACACGAATGCCAGTTTCAACATCCAGTATTTTTTTCTCTTGTTCTAACAGGCTTAGCTTTACTTCTTGCTTATCAAGCACAGGATTATCTGACTTGAAATCGACATAATCAGAAGATTGCGTTGGATAGTCACCCTCTTTATATTTGGCGTAAATATAAAAAATTTGATCAAATTTAGCTTCTTCTTTTCTGACATCATTGGCAGCAATCTCAGGATTAACTTTAGCCACTTGGATATTTAAATTGTTTTTGAGCGCTTTGATGCGTAAATCCGCCAAGGTAAATTGTGTTGATGGATTCTTATC
>JBFJJY010000090.1:0-6595 GCA_041612055.1 Methylophilaceae bacterium
CGTGAAAATAATTTAGAATCTGCTTATATGCGCCCAATGGCGTTTTATGGTGCTGAGGCCATGGGGATTTCTGCCAAAACCTTATCAACACACGTGATTGTTGCCGCATGGAGCTGGGGCGCCTATATGGGTGATGATGCCTTAACCAATGGTATTCGCGTTAAAACCTCATCATTCTCACGCCACCATGTCAACATTACCATGTGCAAAGCAAAAGCCAATGGTAACTATATGAATAGCATCTTAGCGCATCAAGAAGCGTAACAAGATGGCTACCAAGAAGCATTGTTGCTCGATGTTGATGGCTTTGTGGCTGAAGGTTCTGGCGAGAATATTTTCATTATTCGTAAAGGAAAAATGTATACGCCTGATCTCACCAGCGCATTAGAAGGGATTACGCGTGACACGATTGTACAACTGGCTGAAGAAATTGGCTTAACAGTAATTGAAAAACGCATCACACGTGATGAAGTGTATACCGCTGATGAAGCATTCTTTACAGGCACGGCTGCTGAAGTCACGCCAATTCGTGAGTTAGATAACCGTAAAATTGGTACTGGCACGCGTGGCCCAATTACCGAAAAACTACAAACCATGTATTTTGATGTAGTACACGGTCGTTCTGCAAAACATGCAGATTGGTTAACACTGGTTTAAAGCACGGCTTAATAATTAATCAAAGGATTGTTGATGTCTGATGTTAAAGAGTTTGAAGTAACGGCAAAACAATTGCCATTACATTGTCCAACTAAAGAAGTGGCGCTTTGGGCATCGCATCCGCGTGTGTTTTTGGATATTGCAAAAACAGGCGCAGTTGCCTGCCCTTACTGTGGGACTAAGTACAAATTAAAAGCTGGCGAGACGGTCGCTCACCATTAATGACTAAACTGCTAGCGGTTTAATAAGCGCCGGACTGCCATATAGAGTTTGGATGACCGTGGGCGCTGTTTCTGCTTGACTGTTTGTCCAAAAAATAACTTCAGCCTCATTCCGATCTAACCTTAACAAGGCTTGTTCAGCAAGCTTGTTTTGCAACTGCAAACTAACCGCTTGACCAGTATCAATCACTGCGATGTTCGGCCCAGCCATCTGCTCTATCAGTGGTCGCAAAAAAGGGTAATGGGTGCAACCCAATACAATAGTATCCGCACCACTCTCCAGCAACGGGGTTAAATAAGTCTGTACTAATTGCCGCGTTGCTGCTTGCTCTAACTCACCCCGCTCAACACACTCGACTAAACCAACACAGCCTTGCGCAAGCACCTTAACACCAGCGCCGTAATTGGCGAGTAGCGCTGCATATTGCGCACTTTTAATCGTTCCAACGGTAGCTAATACTCCAATCACCCCGTTACGACTCGCTTTCACCGCAGGCTTAACCGCTGGCTCCATGCCAATAATTGGTAAATCATATTGTTCTCGCATGGCTTGAATCGAAGCTGCTGTGGCAGTATTACAAGCAACGACTAATGCTTTTATGCCTTGTGCCATTAAAAAATCCGTAATGGCAAAACAACGTTCTGTAATTTCTGCTGATGATTTATTGCCATAAGGCGCATATAAGCTATCGGCAACATAGTAGATATGTTCATGCGGCAACAGCAGGCGAATATGCTGTAAAACGGAAATTCCACCTACACCAGAGTCCATGATGCCTATAGGCAGAGAATTTGATGCTTTATTGTTCAATAAATTGTTTTGCATGATTTATAATGACCCATTATATTAGAAACGTAACTAATGGGTAATCGATTAAGTAAGATTTATACGCGCACTGGCGATGATGGCACAACGGGGCTAGGCGATGGGACGAGAGTGGCAAAGAACAGCTTGCGCGTGCAAGCCATGGGCGATGTAGATGAGCTCAATGCTGTGATTGGCATGCTGTTGACTGAACCCATGTCAAACAGCATTCACACATGCCTAACCGAGATACAACACGATTTATTTAATCTTGGCGGTGAAATCTGCATGCCGAATATGACGCTCATAAACGCCGAGCGCATTAATGCATTAGAAACGCAGCTAGATGCATGGAATGAACAGCTATCACCACTGAAAGAGTTTATTTTGCCTGGCGGTAGTCGAGCAGCAGCATACTGCCACCTAGCAAGAACAGTCTGCAGGCGCGCAGAGCGTACCATGCATGCACTGGATGCAGAAGAAGCGTTGACTAAGGCTTCATTACAATATATTAACCGCTTCTCCGACTTGCTCTTTGTCCTATGTCGCGTTTTAAATCAGGAAGCAGGCATCAGCGATGTGCTTTGGAACAACACGGCTAATAAATGATTAAAAAATTTCTTAATAAAGTCTTCAAAAAGCGTACGCAAGCAGCAATTGCTATTAATGAGGCGGATTTAACCTTATCTAACTCAGCCAAAAAAATCCCTTTTAAAAAACACAATATTAATCAAGATTTAATTAGCTCTGCTGCACTTAAAACCTGTGAAGGGTTACAAAATGCTGGGTTTGATGCTTATATTGTTGGCGGCGCTGTTCGCGATTTGCTGTTAGATTTTAAACCCAAAGATTTTGATGTTGCGACCAATGCAGAGCCTGAAGAAGTCAATAAACTATTCCGCCGTTCGCGCATTATTGGCAGACGCTTCCGCCTTGTGCATGTGCTATGGGGCAGAGAGACGATTGAAGTCTCTACTTTCCGAGGCCATCATGATAACAAAGGTGATGCATCGACCAATGATACAGGCCGTATTTTGCGTGACAATATTTTTGGCAGTTTAGAAGATGATGCGGTAAGGCGCGACTTTACTGCCAATGCACTCTACTACAATCCCAAAACACAAGAAGTATTGGATTTTCATCATGGCGTTGCTGATATTAAAGCACGCCTATTACGCATGATCGGCGAACCAACCATACGCTACCAAGAAGATCCAGTACGGATGTTACGCGCTGTCAGATTGTCTGCAAAACTTGGTCTAAAAATTGACAAAGCAACAGAAAAGCCAATTGCTGAGTTAGCCGATTTATTACAAGATGTGCCGCCCAGCCGCTTATTTGATGAAATGTTAAAGCTATTTTTATCTGGGCATGCAATAGAAAGTATTAATGTGTTACGAGCACAGCATTTACATCATGGCTTATTGCCTTTGCTGGACGTAGTGCTAGAACAACCACTTGGTGAAAAATTTGTCATGTTGGCACTTAAAAATACCGACGACCGCATCATGCAAGGTAAGTCATCGAATCCAAGCTTTTTATTCGCGGCTTTGCTCTGGCATGAAGTGCTAAAAGCATGGCAAGTGCATCAAAAACATGCGCCGATGATTCCTGCTTTATACAACGCCATGGATGAAGTGATTCAAATTCAAGCGAAGAAATTAGCGATTCATAATCGCTTTGTTGCCACCATGAAAGAAATTTGGGCGATGCAACCACGTTTCGAGCAACGCGCAGGCAAACGTCCTTTTTCACTCATTGCACACCCACGCTATCGCGCGGCTTATGACTTTATGTTATTGCGTTGCGAATCAGGTGAAATTGCAACCGAGATAGGTGAATGGTGGACAACTTTTGCCCATGCCAACTCGGAACAACGCACAGCCATGTTGTTACCAGATACAACCCCTAAAAAACGTCGCAAACGTAAACCGAAGAAACCAATGCCTAAGGAAACAGGTAGTGCATAAGGCTTATGTCGCATTGGGGAGCAATTTATGCGACCCTGTTGCTCAGATAAAAAAAGCGTTTATCGCACTAGAGCAATTGCCAACAACACAAGTGACAAAACGCTCTAGCCTCTACCAATCGGAGCCAGTGGGATATGATCATCAGCCTGACTTTATTAATGCAGCAGCTGAAATCCATACCGAATTAGCTCCTGAAGCCTTGTTAGCGGCATTATTAGACATCGAGCAGGCATTTGGACGCGAGCGCCCTTTTGCTAATGCGCCGCGCGTTTTGGATTTAGATTTACTTTTATATGACAATATCGTGCAAGAAACCGAGTTTCTAACCTTGCCGCACCCGCGTATGCACCTACGTGGTTTTGTGTTATTGCCGTTGGCGGAAATTGCGCCAGACTTGTTGATTAGCGATAAGGGTGTTATTCCTAAACACTGTAATGTTGTAAAATTAGCAGACGCTTTCCGAAACCAAGGCATTCAAAAACTGAGCAATCATTAAGCATGAGCATTTTTAATCAATATCCATTTATTGTTGTAGAAGGGCCTATTGGCAGCGGAAAAACAACATTAGCACGCATGCTATCAGAGAAATTTTCGACGCAATTGTTGTCGGAAAAAGCTGAGGAAAATCCTTTTCTAGCGCGCTTTTATCAAGATCCAAAACGCTATGCTCTTCAAACGCAATTGTTTTTTTTATTTCAACGTGCGCGCCAAATTGCGGACATCAACCAAATTGATATGTTTTCGCAACCAATTACTGCTGATTTCTTTTTAGAAAAGGATCCACTGTTTGCACGATTAAACTTAAATGATGAGGAATATGCGCTTTATCATCAAATTTATCACCATCTACAATTAGAATCGCCTAAGCCAGATTTGGTCATTTATTTACAAACGCCTGTTGCCACATTAACTGATCGGATTGCGGAACGTAATGTTGATTATGAATCGAATATGCCTCCACAATATATTGAACGTTTATCCAATGCCTATAGCGAATATTTTCATAGCTATGATGCGGCCCCAGTGTTAATTGTCAACAATGAAAAGCTCAATATTATTAAAGACGAAGCTGCGTTGAATCTATTGGTAGCACGTATTGACCAATTCCAAGGTCGCCGCGAATATTTCAATCCTAACTTCGAATAACTTGCATGCAACCAAACCAAGTCAACAAACTCAATCACATCAACGAGCTAACCAGCCTTGGCGAGAAAATTGCCATGCTTACCTGCTATGACGCCACTTTTGCTAAGCTAATGGAACGTGCTGGTATTGATGTATTGTTGGTTGGTGATTCACTCGGCATGGTCTTGCAAGGGGCAGAAAACACGCTCAATGTCAGCATGCATCACATGACTTACCACACTAAAAGTGTGGCAGCTGGCGCTCCAAACACGCTGATTGTTGCTGATATGCCATTAGGTAGTTATGAGCACGACAATCAAGCAGCGCTTAAAAATGCACAGTGGTTGATTAAATCAGGCGCGAGCATGGTTAAGTTTGAAGGTGGTGGTGAGCGTGTCGAAACCGCACGTTATTTAGTCTCGCATGGCATGCCAGTTTGTGCACACTTAGGTTTTACGCCACAATCCGTTAATCAACTTGGTGGTTATAAAATACAAGGAAAAACAGAATTATCTGCACAGAGAATCATTAATGATGCACAAGCCATGGACGATGCTGGCGTCAGCATGATTGTGCTAGAAATGGTGCCCGCAACATTAGCAGCTCAAATTACCAAACGAATCAAAGCGCCTACAATTGGTATTGGTGCTGGCGTAAATTGCAGTGGCCAAGTATTAGTGTTGCAAGATTTAATCGGCATTTATACAGGGCCAGCGGATAAGTCACCAAGTGATTTTAAATCACCTCGCTTTGTGCGAAACTTTTTAAAAGATACTCATAGTATTCAAGAAGCAGTCGCCGCTTACATTAAAGCGGTCAAAGATCAATCATTCCCAGCTGAAGAGCATAGTTACTAGTGCAGATGCCTCCGATGCAAGTTGTTCACACTAGCGTAGCGCTAAAACAAGCCTTAGCTGCACATTCGAACATTGCCTTTGTACCTACAATGGGCAATTTACACGCTGGGCATATCCAACTGGTCAATCTTGCCAAGCAACAAGCGAATTGTGTTGTGGTGAGTATTTTTGTTAACCCATTACAATTTGATTCAACCGTCGATCTAGAGAGATATCCACGCACATTAGAAGCAGACTGTAAACAATTAGAAAAAGCGGGCGCTACCATTGTTTTTGCGCCAACTATTGAAGAAATGTATCCAGATTTTGATGGGAAATCGCTTAATCAACAGATGATCATCTCACCGCCACCCATTGCAGAAGCGCTTTGTGGCGCAAGCAGACCTGGTCACTTTGCGGGTGTTGCGACCGTAGTAGCAAAATTATTTAACCTCGTGCAGCCTAATCTTGCAATCTTCGGTAAAAAAGATTACCAGCAACTTTTTATCATTCGAGAACTGGTTAAGCAACTTAACTATGCCACAGCGATTGTTGCTGGCGATATTGTGCGCGAGGCCAATGGCCTTGCCATGAGCTCACGCAATGGTCATTTTAATCCACAACAAAAAATGCAGGCAGCACAATTGTATCAAGCCTTGAGTAACGCGGCCAAAGCCGCACAAGCGCCTCAAGCTGATTTTTTTGCAATCGAAAAGCAAGCAGCAGAACAGCTATCCAAGCAAGGCTGGCAAGTTGATTACATCTCGATTCGATCAGCGTCAACACTGCAACCTGCCCAACAAAATGATGTTAATTTAGTGATTTTAGGTGCTGCTAAATTGTCAGATATTCGTTTAATTGACAATATTGAGTTTTGCGCTAAATCCTTGAATTGATTACAATGCTACCTTTGAAAGATTGAATGGCTATACTTAATGCAAAGAACGATGCTTAAATCCAAACTTCACCGCGTGCATGTCA
>JBFJJY010000091.1:0-6548 GCA_041612055.1 Methylophilaceae bacterium
AAATTCAAACGACCTATGAAAATTTAACTGCGGCAACAGATTTGTTGCTAGCTGCAGATAAAAATTATGAGGTTTCATTAGGTCGCTATAAAGCGGGTGTTGGTGCAGTCTCAGATTTGTTGGTTGCGCAAATAGCTTTATCGAATGCACAGCAACAATTACATCGCTCAAAAATAAACCACTTGCAATCAAGGGTAAAGCTATCGATGGCCGTTGGTCGGTTGAGTTTGCCTAAACGGAAATAAAAGTACACAAAAAAAAGAATCAACTTAAGTTGATTCTTTTTTTGTTATTGTAAATTAAAGATAATTTACGAAACTATTCATCTACTGGCGCATCATCATGACAACCTTTGTAGTGCCCGTAGCCATGACCTTTGCCGTGCTCATAATGACCTTTACCAATAGTATTCTTATGGCGATCACAATTACCTACTGGTGGATTTGGTTTCTGGCCACCAGAAACTTCACTCATTTCTTTTTGCGATAAAACTCTCATAAAACCTCCTGTTAATCGTTTAATTAACAACAAAAATGTAACAACAGATTTGTTATATTTTTATAGTATAGATATTTAATAGTCAATGCAATACATTTAATATATAAACAAAATTGAAATTTCAAGCAGTTGTCGGCCGAGTTACTATTATATTATTCATATTGTAAATACATCTTTACAACTTTGGATATAGTAATTAGTTAACTATATAGTTAGTTTTTAGTTGCCGATAGAAAAGTTTGTTAATTACGACTGTTAGGCACAATCGTAGTTCATGCAACTTAAGCTACAACAGATATGAAATGACTAAACGCAGTCGCAGTTTGCTTCTAAAAACCGATTGAATAAATTCTTTTCTTTCAGTTTTAACAAACGACTGAGTTCTACTTTGTTTGGTTCTTGCGTTTTAATTTCGGCTGTTACTGCATCTGGTGATGGTTTAACAGCTTCTGTTTTGTTAACAGCTTGTTTCATGGTGCATTTTTCCTTTTGGGAGTTAAATATACTGAAATTTTGTTTCAGTATATGGGTTTATACTCTCTGTCCTTACAAACAAGATTGAGTGCAATCTAACAAGATAGTTCGGTTTTGTGAACCGAAACTGCGAATAATTCATTAAAATCACTAGTTTTTATGGTCGAGCGTTTAATTTGTTGCGAAATAGAAACAAATCTTCGTCGGCTGTCATGATCGGTTGCCTTTAATATTTGCAACGGAATGTGATTTAATGTGGGCTATGATTAATCAATTTTGAACGATTGATGACTTGAGAAAGATGATTGTAAAAATGCAGCTTGTGGTAAATGGGAACATTAAGCAGTTTGACGTGAGTCAGATGACAGTAGCTCAGCTAGTGAGTGAGTTACAGTTTGTGGGAAAGCGGATTGCGGTAGAGTGTAATGGTGAAATTGTGCCTAAAAGCCAATATGCACAATCCATATTACGAGATGGCGATACATTGGAAGTGGTCGGCGCGGTCGGTGGTGGTTAAAAAGAAAAGAGATAGAAAGTAAAGATGATAGATCAGTTAGTAATTGCAGGAAAAACCTATGGTTCACGTTTATTAGTAGGGACAGGTAAATATCAAGATTTTAAAGAAACGCGTGCGGCGATTGATGCGAGTGGTGCCGAAATTGTGACAGTGGCCATTCGTCGAACCAATATTGGACAACATGCGGATGAGCCATCCCTATTGGATTATCTCCCGCCAGAAGAGTTTACCTATTTACCCAATACCGCAGGTTGTTATAGTGCGGATGATGCTGTGCGTACATTACGCTTAGCGCGCGAGTTACTGGATGGGCATACACTGGTTAAGCTGGAGGTATTAGGTGATTCCAAAACCCTATATCCCAATGTGATTGAAACGATTGCAGCGGCAAAGACCTTGGTTAAAGAAGGTTTTGATGTCATGGTTTATACCTCCGATGATCCAATTATTGCGAAGCAATTAGAGGACATAGGCTGTTGCGCAGTGATGCCATTAGCGTCATTAATTGGTTCTGGTATGGGCATTTTAAACCCTTGGAATCTACAAATAATAATTGAGAATGCAACGGTACCTGTGCTGGTGGATGCGGGTGTTGGTACAGCAAGTGATGCAGCAATCGCGATGGAATTAGGCTGTGCAGGGATTTTAATGAATACGGCAATTGCAGCTGCCAACAACCCAGTGTTGATGGCATCAGCCATGAAAAAAAGCGTTGAAGCAGGTCGTGAAGCCTATTTGGCTGGCCGTATGGCGAAAAAGTTATATACAGCAAGCCCAAGCTCACCAACGACAGGTATGATAGGCTAATGACAGCAGAATATCGATTTTCCGTTACCGTAGAAACGGCGTATCTAGAAGACCAATCTAGCGAGGAAGAAGAACGATATGCTTTTTCGTATACCGTCACTATTACCAATACGGGTCAAGTTGCGGCACAACTGATTAGTCGTCATTGGATTATTACCGATGGTAATAACAATGTGAGTGAAGTCAAAGGTTTAGGTGTGGTTGGTGAGCAGCCTTTGCTGCAGCCTAGTGAGACGTTTACTTATACCAGTGGTACCGTGCTCAATACCGCCGTTGGTAAAATGCATGGCAGTTATCAAATCGTTGCTGTTGATGGCACCGCATTTGAAGCAATGATTGCGCCGTTCACCCTAGCTGCACCTAGAGTGCTTCACTAAAAACCAATATTCAATATGCAAAAATTAGCGTTATTTTTATGTGTGGTGCTTATGACAGTCGCTTGTTCAAAACAAGCAGTCAAGCCAGCGCCAGCGCCAAAAGATAAGCCACCTGTTGAGAAGCCTATTACTGAAAAGCCAATCAGTGAAAAGCCAACCAATGAAAAACCAGTAGAAGTCACGCCGCCAACTCAACTGCCACAATACACCACGTTAAAGCCTGCTGATTGGCAAGATTTGGATGGATTATTACAAGATGATTTAGTTGCTGCATGGCCAGCATGGCTGCAAAGCTGTACACGCTTGAGTAAAAAAGAGAAGTGGAAAACGGCTTGTGAGTATGCGCAAGCCATCAAGCAGCCTAATAATGCAGCAATTATTGATTATTTGTCTAATCATTTTGATGTATACCAAGCGCAAAATGAAGATGGCACAACCATTGGGATGGTGACTGGCTATTATCAACCATTGCTAAATGGCAGTCGAACACCATCTAAACAATATCCTTATCCCTTATATCGAGAACCAAAAGATTTAATTACAGTCGAGCTAGCTGATGTTTACCCGGAACTAAAATATAAAAGAATTAGAGGTAAGCTGGAAGGTTCAAAATTAGTGCCCTATCGCACACGTGCAGAAATTGATGCCAATCCATCACCGTTGGCGGGTAACGAATTATTTTGGATAGATGACATCATTGATGTGTTCTTTTTGCAGATACAAGGTTCAGGTGTCGTGCAATTGGAGAATGGTGAACAAGTGCAAGTTGGCTATGCCAACCAAAATGGTTATCCATACAAATCAATTGGGCGTTTATTGGTCGAACAAGGTGAGCTCACTTTAGACCAAGCATCGATGCAAGGAATTAAAAATTGGGCACGTGACAATCCCGATAAATTACAAGATCTACTCAATAGCAACCCTAGCTATGTCTTTTTTAGAGAATTGCCAGTTGGCTTACCTGGGCCGCTAGGGGCATTGAATGTACCGATTACAGCAGAACGCAGTGTAGCGATTGATCCAAAGTTTATCCCACTGGGAGCACCTATTTTCTTATCGACAACTGAGCCGAATAGTAATAAGCCATTAAAACGATTAATGTTAGCGCAAGATACTGGCGGTGCGATTCGTGGTGGGGTAAGAGCAGATTTCTTCTGGGGTGCTGGGGATGCGGCGGGTGCTAGAGCAGGGTCGATGAAGCAGCAGGGGGAGATTTGGGTGTTGTTGCCGAAGGGGTTTGAGTTTCCTGAGTAAATCGGTATGTGCTTAAATCTCAATTTATTTAATTTGAGTACTTAAATAATGAGATAAGACAATGGACTTCGAAGCTATAAATACGTTTTTTTACTGTATCAAATATATGGATTATGCCAAATACATGGCAGCAATCGCCGCTTGCATAGCTGCTATATGCGCATATTTTAGCTATAGACTATCGAAAAGTATCTATAACGAAATAAAGTCAGATGAAACAATAATTGCTGGTCAGCTACATCATCCTAGACTACAGAATGCGAAGCATAATCAATGCGTTCTTCATTGTACGTTATTCAACAAATCTCAAAGGAAGGCATTTATAAACAGTGTCAGAGTTTATGAAAGTAATGGCAATGAGATTGCTATCACTTGGTCAAACTCAATTGACAGTCTAGGAAATGTCATAAATCCTACTGATTTGTTGGGATTAAAGGACAGTATTGAGCTTTATTTACGTAGAAACGATGGTGAGGAATTCAAGGAATGTGAAGTTTATATCAAACACTCATATAGTGTTGAGCTATTACAGCTTAGTTTTGATCCGTATTACTGGATGAAAGAATCAGAGGAATAGGTTTTAGGACTAACTATAGAGCTTGTACGGCGGACTAGCGTAGCGTTATCAGCCGTATGAAAATTGATTAACTATTCACATTGTCGGGGGTAGCCCGACAGCTAGTCACTTTCTTTTAACTGCCGGAATGGAAAGTACGAACAAATAAATTGGTCACATACTACACCCGCAAGGGGTGTCCCCAACCTCGCTAGATGCTAAAGCATCAAGTCGGTTGAGACAGGTCCTCGCCTTCATCTTATTTTGTCTGCGCTACTCAGCTTGATAAAGGGGATAAAACCAACGAGGGGAAAATAAGCAGTGATTAAATCTGGGACTAGAAAGATTAAAGGCGCTAAAGCGCCTTTAATTTAATACATAAAAACAAAAATTACTTGTTCATTACGTACATTGTAACTTCAAAACCGAAACGCATTTCAGTAGCTGCTGGTGTTGTCCACATAGTAATTCTCCTTTTGTTTAAATTCGTATGCTGTTGCATTACGTAAGATAGATACTACTGCTTGGCTAGAAAAATACCGTGTCTAATCTACTTAAAACCGAGTCATGATTTTCATTAGAATGTCGTATGAGGTCGTTAGTTGGTAATGCCTTTGATGCGTTTGATGAGTTTTTTAATGCCTTTGCGGCCGACGGTGCGTTTGAGTGTTACTTTGCAATCGTATAAGAAAAAGGCAAGTTTGGCCTGATGCCCAAACGGTTTGCCATTTAATCCCAGATAAATTTGCATAAAACGCTCACGTCCTTCTTTATGCAGTTTATGACAAGCACGTACAAGGTCTGCCATACGATATTGCATGGGAAATGGCGGAACATCTAACGTGCGTAAACGCGCGGTATCAATTAAAGAAAAACTGAGCTGTTTATTTTCGTCTTGTTTAACCAGAATGTTACCGCCAGAAAAATCTCTAAAGAAAATTAAACGCCCGTGCATGTTTTGGCAAAATTGCGCAAATTGTTTATAGACTTCTTCAGGGGTGAGACCTTGATAAATAGGTTCACCTCTTGCAAAAGCAGCAAATATTTCACCAATATTGAAGTCGGATTGAACATGTTCGCATAGATAAAAATTCTGCTTTAAGGTTGTATCGCCTATTTTTTCAAAGTAGGCGATGGGCTGCGCTGTACCAATGCCGCGTCTTAATAGTTCCATTGCGCCGTTCCAACTGCGTTTGGCCTTGCTCGGTTTAAATCGATCTAAAAAGGCTTTATGCGGATACATTTTAATCGGCTGCTTGACCGTTAGTTTGGCATCAGGATTTCTTGGATCTTCAATCGCCCAAATGGCATTGCGAGCATGACGTAATGATTGTGCTTTGTCAGGTGCATTGAGTTTGTCAGGATGCAGCGCCTGCATCAATTGCGCTGCTTCAGTAGTATCTTTTGCTAGCACCAATCCAAGCCAACCATCTTGGTTAAATCTAAAGTATTGTAAATCGGCTATATGTGCATGAATAGCGAGATTGTTAGCTAAGCCTAGTTGAGGTTTGACTTCAATGTTCACATCAAGAGGCCAACATAGGTAAATAGGAGTTTCGCAAATAAAGTCTGTATTTTTTTCTAATGGCATGCCATCACGATGCATTATGTTGGCTGATTTTAATGTATCTTCGCTGTAAATATCTGCAAGATAGGCGACGTTGCCATTTGTTGTCCATGCAATATGGTACTGCTCATTTGCTCGGGTAAAGTGATGAATTTCCAAATGATTGCCGTTGGCAATGGTTGTTTGATAGCGCGCACCACTAATCTGTTTAAGCAAGGTTTGCATGGCGGAAAAACTCGGATAGCGGCTGTACTTTGCAAGTTCGCCATCAGCGGATTGATAATGCGCAATCCGCTCTAGATTAGGATATTCTGCATTGGACAAACCATCACTAATCAATCCCTCACGATGACAAATTAATGCGCCCCAGTTAGCTTGTTTTAATGCGCCTGATGCGGCTAATAAAGTGAAGTAACGCACCAAGTAATCCGCTTGCTTTTGCTCCCCATCTGGCAAGATGCGTTTGATACGGTAAATCGCCCAAAATGCAGCCGATGA
>JBFJJY010000092.1:0-6542 GCA_041612055.1 Methylophilaceae bacterium
AGCGTATTGTTGGCGCAAAACATTTAAAACTGTTACTAGAAAAACAAGGCAAGCGCTTTGATGCAATCTATTTTGGGCAAACCAATTCATTGCCATCTCAAGTAGAGGTGGTTTATCAGTTGCAAGTCAATCAGTATAACGGTGTTCAATCAGTACAATTGCAGCTTTTACATGTGAGTTAGTGCTTGAATCTTAGCGCCTCAATCACCATTGCCTGTTATATAATGCGCTTGTATGAAAATCAACATAAAAAAAACCGCAAAGAAATTTGTCATTGCCAATTGGAAAATGCATGGCAATCTCGAACAAAATAAGGCCTTGTTAAGTGCTTATGTGAGTAAGCTAAATGGGCTTAAAAACACACAAGTTGTGGTTTGTGTCCCTTATCCATACTTGGCGCAAGTGCAAAGTTTGTTACAAGATACCGATATTGGCTGGGGTGCGCAGAATTTAGCCAAGAACGAAAACGGACCTTTTACTGGTGAGGTGAGTGCGCAAATGCTGCGCGACTTTGGCTGTCAATATGTCATTTTGGGCCATTCCGAACGAGCGACGGCTTATTGCGAATCCGATGAAAATATTGCACAAAAATTCATGATTGCCAAACAGCATGGACTGACTCCGATTTTATGTGTCGGCGAGACTTTAATTGAGCGTGAAGCAGGGGTGATGGAATTAAAAGTTGGTAAGCAGCTGGATACCATTATTGATTTATATGGTGCTGATGTATTCAACGACGCGATCGTGTCTTATGAACCAATTTGGGCTATTGGCACAGGCTTGGCAGCCTCGCCAGACCAAGCAAAAGCCATGCATCAATTTATTTACAGCAAGTTGACGCTAGCTAATGGCATGCAAAAAAATAGTGTAAAAATCCTCTACGGAGGGAGCGTAAATCCGCAAAATGCGTTACAATTATTCCAAGTTAAGAATATAGATGGTGGGCTAATCGGAAAGTGTTCGCTTAGCGCACAAGAATTTGAAGGTATCTGTCAAGCAGCAGAAAACTCTGTTGGTTGATTTTTTTTGTGTTTGACAGAGAATTTTATAGGTAGAAAATGGAAAACATTATCACAGTCGTGCATGTACTAGCTGCGGCAAGTTTAATTGGATTAATTTTATTACAGCACGGCAAAGGTGCTGACATGGGCGCTGCTTTTGGTAGTGGCGCATCAGGTAGTTTATTTGGTGTTAGCGGATCGTCAAACTTTTTGAGCCGTGCAACATCGCTCAGTGTTATCGTATTTTTTTCAACGAGCTTAGCACTGGCTTATATAGCTAGTCATAAATCTAGCTCTGGTAGCGTGATTCAGCTGCCAGCGACAGCGGTTGATGCGAAAACGGTTGAACCACTTGGTGCAGAATCAGTTCCAACTGAAACAGCACCGGCTGCTGGCACTGCGGAGGATGTTCCTAATTAAATTTAGGCGTGCTTTCTTATATAAAACATGCCGTCGTGGTGGAATTGGTAGACACGCTATCTTGAGGGGGTAGTGACGAAAGTCGTGAGAGTTCGAGTCTCTCCGTCGGCACCAGTGCTGTAGGTTTTGGTTGTATCGAATTGTTGTTGGCATTAGTAAAATTTAGTGGCTAATGCAACAAATAGTGTTAATAAAAACAATATTGTAATCAATTGACATTAGTATTAGATGTAATAAAAAGTGGACATAGATTCACGGTGGTTCTCTGGGGAGTGAGCTGTTTTAAATAAGGTAAGAATGGTGGACTAAACGTTTGTGCGTTTGGTCATTTAATGATGTAAAAAGCTCAAGGACAGGACTTTTGCTAGAAAACTACTTTCCAATTTTGATGTTTATATTAGTCGGCTTAGGTGTTGGTCTAGGGCCGCTCATCCTCGGTAAGTTGCTATCACCACATAAGCCGGACGCTGAAAAAAATTCACCTTACGAGTGCGGTTTTGAGGCGTTCGAAGATGCGCGTATGAAATTTGATGTGCGTTATTATTTGGTTGCTATTCTGTTTATTCTCTTTGATTTAGAAATTGCATTTTTATTCCCATGGGCTGTTGTTTTAAAAGACATCGGGCTGTTTGGATTTTTAGCGATGCTGGTATTCTTGTTTGTACTAGTCGTTGGCTTTATCTACGAATGGAAAAAAGGTGCGCTAGAGTGGGATTAACCGCTCCTATAAGCATTGAGTTACATTCTCATTTTGTATCGGAATTAATTTAAGTGGGCATTGAAGGCGTATTAGAAAAAGGGTTTGTCACCACGTCGTTAGATACGGTGATTAATTACACTCGTACAGGGTCGATGTGGCCAATGACATTTGGGCTAGCATGTTGTGCGGTTGAAATGATGCACGCGGGCGCGGCGCGATATGACCTTGACCGTTTTGGTATCGTGTTTCGTCCAAGTCCGCGACAGTCAGATGTCATGATCGTGGCGGGGACGCTGGTTAATAAAATGGCACCTGCTTTACGCAAGGTGTACGACCAAATGGCCGAGCCGCGCTGGGTTATTTCTATGGGTAGCTGTGCGAATGGTGGTGGGTACTATCATTATTCTTACGCAGTCGTGCGCGGTTGTGATCGCATTGTTCCTGTTGATGTGTATGTGCCAGGTTGCCCACCAACTGCAGAGGCTTTGTTGTTCGGCATTATCCAATTGCAGAAAAAAATTAAACGTACTAATACGATAGCGCGCTAATAGAATATGTCAGCTAAACTAGAAGAATTATCCGCACAGTTAAAGTTAGCCCTCAACGCAGGGTTGGTTAAACTGACCGAAGATTTGAACGAAATTACCATTGAGTGCAAAGCAAAGGACTTGATTGATGTTTGTGTTCGTCTTCGCGATCATGGTGAGCTTAAGTTTGAGCAATTGATTGACTTGTGTGGGGTCGATTATAGTGAATATCAGGATGGCTTGTGGGAAGGTGCGCGCTACGCGGTCGTTATCCACTTGCTTTCTGTTTCATTAAATCAGCGTGTACGACTGCGTGTATTTGCACCAGATGATGACTTTCCAGTGTTGCCGACACTGATTGATGTATGGCCTGTGGCAAATTGGTTTGAGCGTGAAGCGTTTGATTTATTTGGCATTATGTTTGAAAACCACCCTGATTTACGTCGCATTTTGACTGATTATGGCTTTGTTGGTCATCCATTCCGTAAGG
Organism: Methylophilaceae bacterium; assembly: GCA_041612055.1. Classification (GTDB taxonomy): domain Bacteria; phylum Pseudomonadota; class Gammaproteobacteria; order Burkholderiales; family Methylophilaceae. The sequence continues at coordinate 3,139 of JBFJJY010000092.1, forward strand.
ACTTCCCAATGATTGGTAATGTTGAAATGCGTTACGATCCTGAGCAGCAGCGTGTTGTTTATCAGCCAGTGTCTATAGAACTACGTAATAATGTGCCACGCGTAATTCGCGATGAAGGGGTGCACAATGGCTGAGATACATAATAACACGATGAACTTTAGCTTCGGCCGCCCAATACAATTGGGCTTAACGTCGCTACGCGAGTTAGCCTGCACTGAAGTTCATGCTGATTCCTTCGATGTTTATAATCAAAATGTAAGTGAGATGGTGTAATGGCAGAAATTCACAATTACACGATGAACTTTGGGCCGCAACATCCTGCGGCACATGGTGTATTACGCCTTGTGTTGGAATTGGATGGCGAAGTCATTCAACGAGCGGATCCGCATATTGGTTTGTTGCACCGCGCAACCGAAAAGTTAGCGGAGAATCGTACTTATCTACAATCCGTGCCTTATATGGATAGGCTGGATTATGTGTCGATGATGTCAAACGAGCATGCTTATGTGATGGCGATTGAAAAGATGCTCGGCTTAGAAGTGCCGATTCGTGCTCAGTATATCCGCGTCATGTTTGATGAAATTACTCGTATCTTGAATCATTTGCTTTGGATTGGCGCGCATGGGATTGATTTGGGTGCCATGACCATGTTTATTTATGCCTTCCGCGAACGCGAAGATTTGTTTGATATGTATGAAGCGGTTTCTGGTGCACGTATGCATGCTGCTTATTACCGCCCCGGCGGCGTTTATCGTGATTTGCCAGACCGTATGCCACAACACGAAACAACCAAGTTTCGTAGCAAAGCGCAAATTAATAAGCTGAATGAGAACCGTCAAGGCTCTCTGCTCGATTTTATCGAAGACTTTACTAACCGCTTCCCTAAGTATGTAGATGAATACGAGACTCTGCTGACAGATAACCGTATTTGGAAGCAGCGTACAGTTGGGATTGGCGTCGTTTCTCCAGAGCGCGCTTTGGCGTTGGGCTTTACAGGGCCAATGTTACGCGGTTCAGGTGTTGAGTGGGACTTACGTCGAAAACAGCCATATGAAGTTTACGATAAATTAGAATTCGATATTCCGGTAGGTGTTAATGGCGATAGTTATGACCGTTATCTGGTCAGGATGGAAGAGTTCCGTCAATCGAACCGCATTATTAAACAATGTGTGGATTGGTTACGTAAAAATCCAGGCCCTGTGATTACTGATGATAATAAAATCGCTCCGCCTAATCGTGAAAACATGAAAACCAACATGGAAGACATGATTCATCACTTTAAGCTGTTTACCGAAGGCTTTCATGTGCCAAAAAGTGAAGCATATGCGGCGGTTGAGCATCCAAAAGGTGAGTTTGGTATTTACATGATTTCGGATGGTGCCAATAAACCCTATCGGTTAAAAATTAGAGCGCCAGGATTTGCGCATATTTCAGCCATGGATGAAATGTGTCGTGGGCACATGCTAGCTGACTTAGTAGCGATTATTGGAACACAAGATATTGTGTTTGGAGAAATTGATCGATGAAGATGACAATGTGTAACCAGCGTTGCATTTCAATCGATATTGAGAAGGTTGTTTAATGTTATCAGTTGAAGCTATTGAAAAAATTGAATACGAGCTGACGAAATATCCCAAAGATCAACGTCAGGCTGCAGTGATGTCTGCTTTGCGTATCGTGCAAACAGAGCGTGGCTGGCTGTCGCAAGAGAGTATTAGTGAAGTGGCTGCTTATTTAGGTATTCCAGAAATTGCGGCACTTGAAGTCGCCACTTTCTACAATATGTATGATACCGAGCCTGTTGGACAATATAAAATCACAATTTGTACTAACATCTCATGCATGTTGCGCGATAGCGACAGTATTGTTCATCACTTACAAAATAAATTAGGCATTGGCTTTAATGAGGTGAGTGAAGATGGCAAGTTTTGTCTCAAAGAAGGTGAGTGTATGGGAGCTTGCGGCGGTGCACCATTGATGAGTGTTAACAACGCAACCATGCACGAATATCTAACGCCTGAAAAAGTGGATGAAATTTTGAAGGAGCTGAAATAATGGCCACTTCAAAAATGACACAACCAGTGATGACTGATTTGAAAGGGCAAACCTTAGTTACATTACAGACCCTAAAAGAAAAAAATCCTGCCTCGTTAGCGACTTATGAAAAGTTAGGTGGCTATCAACAATTGAAGCGCTTGGTCACGAATAAAGTGAAAGCGATTGAGATTATTAACGAAGTCAAAGTATCTGGTTTACGTGGCCGCGGAGGCGCAGGATTCCCAACGGGGCTCAAGTGGAGCTTTATGCCGCGTTATTTTGATGGCACGAAGTATTTGGTATGCAACACTGATGAAGGTGAGCCTGGCACATTCAAAGACAGAGACATTATTCGGTATAACCCACATCAACTGATTGAAGGGATGGCAATCGCTGCTTATACCTTAGGTGCTGGTGTCGGCTATAACTATATTCATGGTGAAATTTGGAAAGAATATGAAATCTTCGAAGCTGCGTTAGCAGAAGCAAGAGCTGCTGGTTACATTGGTAAAAATCTATTTGGCACGAATTTTAGTTTTGAGTTGTATGCGGTGCATGGATATGGTGCCTATATCTGCGGTGAAGAAACCGCATTAATTGAGTCGATTGAGGGCAAAAAAGGTCAACCACGATTCAAACCTCCATTCCCAGCGAGCTACGGTGTGTTTGGTAAACCAACCAATGTAAACAATACAGAAAGTTATGCGAGTATCCCATGGATTTTACAACATGGCGGTCAAGCGTTTGCTGATATAGGCGTCGCTGGTTCAGGCGGTAGTAAATTGTTTTCAGTGTCAGGTCATGTTGAAAAGCCAGGCAATTATGAAGTCAATATGGGTATGCCTTTCAGTGAATTATTAGCAATGGCAGGCGGTATATGGAAAGGCCGTAAGTTAAAGGCAGTGATTCCAGGTGGTCCATCAACAGCAGTCATGCCGGCGGCCGCTATTTTAGAAGCGACCATGGATTACAACGGTTTAAGTAAAGCAGGTTCTAGTTTGGGTGCAGGATCCATGATTGTGATGGATGAAACCACTTGCATGGTAAAAACGCTTAAACGGCTGAGCTATTTCTTTTATGAAGAAAGTTGTGGGCAATGCACGCCTTGCCGTGAAGGCACTGGTTGGGTCTATCGCGTTATTAAACGGATTACCGATGGCAACGGCAAAATGGAAGATTTAGATTTGCTGACAGACGTGAGTAATAATATTTCTGGCCGCACGATTTGCGCGCTGGGTGACGCTGCGGCAACACCCGTATTGAGCTTTATTAAGCATTTCCGTCCAGAGTTTGAATACTATATTCAACATGGCAAAAGCATGGTTGATGGAAAATAGCATATGTTAAAAATTGAAATTGATGGTAAA